>JAEDKB010000178.1 GCA_016296045.1 Oscillospiraceae bacterium | reverse complement strand
TAACGAAATGGACGCAGACCATGTTACCGCATGGAGCAATGGCGGCGCAACGGATATTAGCAACTGTCAAATGCTTTGTGCAACACATAACCGAGCAAAAGGCAATAAATAAATATAGCGTCTGTCGCATTATGCGGCAGGCGTTTTAATTGTCGCTTGCTCCGTTCTGCTGTCGCTTATCGTTCAATATCATTTAGTATCAGTATACCAAGCATCGCGGCACAGAAGCGGCAATAAAATCAACAAAAAAGTGCTGTGAACAATCAATATTGGGGGCAATCAAAAAACTGATTGCCCCCAATATTTGTGATAGAACCGGTTTTTATCGGCTGCTTTACTATAACGAAATTATTTGCCGAGATTGTCGGTGATGCCGACAGTCATGTTTTTCTTGTAACAGGCAAAGGTATCCTCTACATTTTTCGGACAAGCCTTTTGTGTAAACAGGCTGACAATGGGAACCAGAATCAGACCGCCGACCATGGCGAATACGCCGGAATAGAGAGAGTTTCTGAACACAAAGCTCAAAACAGGGCTAGCCGACACATCCAATGCACCGAGGGAGACCAGAAGCTGAACGATTTCCAGTCCGACACCCCAGACAAAGGAGACCGCAACGGAACACTTGCTGATTCTCTTGCTGTAAAGGCTGTAGAGGAACGGCG
The DNA here is from genome assembly GCA_016296045.1 of Oscillospiraceae bacterium. GTDB lineage: Bacteria > Bacillota > Clostridia > Oscillospirales > Oscillospiraceae > JAZOXB01. The sequence continues at coordinate 3,123 of JAEDKB010000178.1, read as the reverse complement.
CAAGGAACGCGCCTGCCAAAGCGCCCCAGGATATGCCCATCATCTGTGCGATAAACAGACTTTTGTTTGTTGCCTGCATAATCGCGATTGCCGCGGAAATGACAATAAATACAACAATAAACAGACGCATGAGGACCATTTTTTTCTTCTCCGTCATCGGCTTTTTCTTTGCCATCGGAGCGAGAAAATCCAGCGTAATGGTAGAGGAGCTTGTCAGAACGAGAGACGACAGCGTAGACATGGAGGCCGACAGCACCAGCACAATCACGATGCCGATAATCACGGGAGAGAGGGTGGAGAGCATTTTCGGAATCACCGCATCAAAGCCCTCGGCTGCAACATCCACATTGTAAAGTCTGCCGAAGCCGCCGAGGAAATAGCAGCCGCCGGCGACCACGATTGCAAACAGGGTAGAGATCACGGTGCCTTTTTTAACGGCGTCTTCGTTTTTAATGGCATAGAACTTGCCGACCATCTGCGGAAGTCCCCAGGTACCGAGAGAGGTCAGAAGCACAACAAAGAGCAGGAACAGGGGCTCCGCACCGAAGAAGGAGGCATATTGCCATCCGCCGTTGGAACCGGTTGCCAGAGATTCTATGGCAGCCGTGAAGCCGCCGTTGTCGTTTAAAACCGCGGCGATGACCGCAACAATACCGCCAAGCATCAGCATGCCCTGCAGGAAATCGTTGAGCGCCGTTGCCATATAGCCGCCGATGACAACATAGGTGCCGGTCAGAACCGCCATAACGATTACGCACACAGCGTAATCAACGCCGGGAAATGCCATGGCAAACAGGCGGGAAAGTCCGTTATAAAGCGAAGCGGTGTAAGGGATCAGGAACAGGAAGGTGATAATGGAAGCCGCGATTTTTAATGCGGGGGAGCCAAATCTTGCACCGAAAAAATCGGGCATTGTTTTGCTTCCGAGATGATTTGTCATAATTCTGGTACGCCGGCCGAGAATCAGCCATGCAAGCAGGGAACCGATGAACGCGTTGCCGAGACCGATCCAAGTAGAGGCAAGACCGAAGTTCCAGCCAAACTGTCCGGCATAACCGACAAAAATAACGGCGGAAAAATAAGAGGTACCATAGGCAAAGGCGCTGAGCCACGGTCCGACATTGCGCGAGCCCAGAACAAAACCGGTAACGTCCTTTGCGTGCGATTTTGACCGGATGCCGATGAAAATCATCAACGCAAAAAAGACGAGCGTCATAATCAGTGTAATAATCATTGTTGGAGTCATTGCCATTTCTCACTCTCTCTCTTTTTGATTTGGCGGAGTCTGATTCGATGTCAAACCGACAGACTTCTATAAAATATAGCATCGAAAAAGCGGTTTTACAACAGATTTTTCAGTCTGCTTCCCAAAATTGCCGAAGAGTGCGAAGAAATGGCTGTCTGCCTTTGCTCCGCACTCTTGACTGGGCAATATGCGATTACTTTGCCGCGACCTTTTTTTGCGTTACAACACGCATGGTAAGCAGCGTTGCAACCATCAGCGCCAAAGAGATCGGCAGGACAATCAGCGCGTTCGGGACAAAGCCTGCGATGATATACCCGACAAAGCTGACGGCTGCCGCAACGATGGCATAGGGAAGCTGCGTGGAAACGTGCGTCACATGATCGCACTGAGCGCCGGCAGAGGCCATGATGGTGGTATCGGAAATCGGGGAGCAGTGGTCGCCGCAGACCGCGCCTGCCATACAGGCGGAGATGCAGACAACACCGAGCGGATCGCTGAGCGGGAAGACGCTTAAGGTGATCGGAATCAGGATGCCGAAGGTGCCCCAGGAGGTGCCGGTTGCAAAGGAAAGGAAGCAGCCGATCAGGAACACCACTGCCGGCAGGAAGCTGCGGAAGCCGCCTGCGGAGGCCTTGACCAGAGAAGCAACGTAGTCAGCCGCGCCCAGAGAATCGGTCATTGCCTTCAGGCTCCAGGCGAAGGTCAGAATAAGGATTGCCGGAACCATGGATTTAAAGCCTTCGGGAATGCTGCCCATCAATTCGCGGAAGGACATCAGGCGGCGGCAGAAATAATAGATCAGCGTAAAGATCAGCGCCGCAGACGAGCCGATCATCAGACCGACGGAGGCATCGGAATTGGAAAATGCCGCAATAAAGCTCTCGCCGGAGAAGAAACCACCGGAATAGATCATGCCGATCACGCAGGAAACAATCAGAACAATGATCGGAAGGATCAGATCGGGAACACGACCTCTGGGATTGGCCTTTTCGGAAGCCGCATCCGCATAGGTCTGCAAGCCGGAGAAAATATCGCCCTTTTCCGCATTGCGTTCGTGCTTTGCCATTGGGCCGAAGTCCATCTTGAAAATCGCAAGAATAATCATCATCGCGATGGTCAGAATCGCGTAGAAGTTAAAAGGAATTGCCTTGATAAAAAGCTGAAGACCATTGCCCTCCTCCACATAGCTGGAAACGGCAGCCGCCCAGGAGGACACCGGAGCAATGATACAGATCGGTGCGGCGGTTGCGTCGATCAGATATGCAAGCTTTGCGCGGGAAATGTTGTGCTTATCGGTGACGGGGCGCATGACGCTGCCGACTGTCAGGCAGTTGAAATAGTCGTCAATGAAAATCAGCACGCCGAGCGCAACGGTTGCAAGCTGCGCGCCCACACGCGACTTGATATGCGTCGATGCCCAGCGGCCGAACGCTGCGGAGCCGCCTGCACGGTTCATCAGGCTGACCATTGCGCCCAGCACCACGAGGAAGACCAGAATGCCGACATTGTAGCTGTCAGACAGGACGGAAACGATGCCGTCGCTGAGGACATGGTTGATCGTTCCCTCAAAATTGAAATTGGAATACAGCAGGCCGCCGAACACAATGCCGACGAGCAGGGAGGAATAGACCTCCTTTGTAATCAGCGCCAGCGCGATTGCGATGATAGGCGGCACAAGCGCCCAGATGCTTTCGCGGAAGCCGCCGGTTTGAGTGCCGTCTGCCATGCAGAGAGCACATACCACGATCGCAGCCAGAACTGCCACCGTAAGTACCATTTTCAGAATACGGTTTCTCTTCATAATAATTCCTCTCTTTGAATGATTACAACAAAAAAGAAGTCATGACCTCCGTCATAACTTCCTGAAAATGGCACGA
>JAEDKB010000177.1 GCA_016296045.1 Oscillospiraceae bacterium | reverse complement strand
GTTCTTGACGCACCTTCGGTGCTATAAAAAGCTTTTCAAGCTTTTTATGAAGAACCAGTATCAATTATAACACAAAAGCTTCGGAATTACCACAACAAAAAACGGCGGAGGAGAACCTCCGCCGCCATCATATACGCTGTATTGCCGCTTTTACGGAATACAGGCTGTTTTCAACTTAACCGCAGCCGCAACCGCAGCCGTTGTCACAGCCGCAGCCGCAGCCGTTGTTGGAGAATCCGCTGTTGCCGCAGCAACAGAACAAGAGGATCAGGATGATGATCCACCAGCAGCCACCGAATCCGTTATTGCAATTCATAGTCATGAACCTCCATAATTGTTTTGAGCACCTCGCTCATTCCATGTTATGACAATTCCGGCATTTGGTGATAGCAAAATCCGAAACAGAAAATGGAAGAGCTGCAAAACCATGATTTTGCAGCTCTTCCATTCCTTATGGATTCGTATCAGCCGTTATAGTTGATGACTCTTTCAAATTTTTCCGCAATCAGACTTGCGCCGCCGATCAGTCCGCCGTCGATTTCCGGCTGGCTCATCAGTTCGTTTGCGTTCTTGTCGTTCATGCTGCCGCCGTAGAGAATACGGACGTTTTCCGCAACATAACCGAACATATCCTTGATCGCGCCGCGAATGGCCGCGATTGTGCGGTTGGCATCCTGCGCGGTTGCCGTCATACCGGTACCGATCGCCCAGATCGGCTCATACGCGATCACGCAATCGGTAATCTGCGCGCTCGAAACACCGCACAGCGCCGCCTTGGTTTGCAGGCAAACAACCTCGTCGGTAATGCCGGTCTGTTTCTGAGCAAGACTTTCACCGACGCAAATGATCGGCTTCAGCCCGTTTTCCAGCGCCTTCAATACCTTCTTGTTGACCGTCTCGTCCGTTTCACCGAAATACTGGCGGCGTTCGGAATGTCCGAGGATCACATACTCAACGCCAAGCTCCTTCAGACTGGCGCAATTTGCCTCTCCGGTAAAAGCGCCCTTGTCTTCAAAGTGAACGTTCTGAGCACCCAGATGAATATCAGAGTCCTTCAACTGCACACTTGCTGCAAACAGGCTGACCGTCATCGGGCAGACAACAATTTCTACATTGGAGTGCGGACGAATTTTTTTCAGATCCTGAATCAATGCGACAGTTTCCGCAGGCGTTTTATTCATTTTCCAGTTGCCTGCGATCATAGGTCTTCTCATGCCGAAGTCCTCAGATCAATACAGCGTCTTGCGGATCTCCACATTGCCGGACGGGCAGTGGTTCTTGCAATTACCGCAGTTGATGCACTTGTGCTCATCCTCGGTAACGCCGGAAACGATCTTGCCGGTGGAGCTTGCGCCGATACGGTTTGCACCCGCGTTAATCATATTGATGGCATCGGTATAGGTACGCACACCGCCGGAAGCCTTAACGCCGATGTCGGGACCGACCGTCTCACGCATCAGGCGGACATCTTCCACAGTTGCGCCGCCGGTGGAGAAGCCGGTGGAAGTCTTGACAAAGTGTGCGCCTGCCAGCTTGGAAACGGTGCAGGCCTTGACCTTCTCTTCATCGGTCAGCAGGCAGCATTCGATGATAACCTTGACCAGAGCGCGGCCTCTGACTGCGTTGACAACACCTTCAATGTCGCGCTTGACAAGCTGCCAGTCGCCGGACTTGACGGCGCCGATGTTGATAACCATATCGATTTCCTTTGCGCCCTTGCTGGCAGCGTCGGAAGCTTCAAAGGCCTTGGCTTCCGGAGTGCATGCGCCGAGAGGGAACGCAATAACGCAGCAGGGAGTTACGCCGCTGCCTTCGAGCTGCTGTGCCACATACTGAATATAGGACGGATTGACGCAGACACTGGCGGTATGATACTTCTTTGCCTCGTCACAGATCTTGCGAATGTCGGAAATGCTTGCTTCCGGCTTCAGATAGGTGTGGTCAATATATTTTGCCATGTCGGCAGCGTTATTGCCGGCTGCCGCGGGTGCCGGAGCCGCTGCGCCGTATTTGGCACAGATTTCTTCCGTTACCTGACGGATAATTTCATTGATATCCATGAACAAATGGTTCCTTTCGTATTATTTACTTTCTTGCCTCTTCAGCGATTTTTGCCGTTGCGGTCAGACCCAGACGGACTGCACCTGCCGCAAGCAGGCTCTCCGCCTGTGCAAGCGTCTTAATGCCGCCGTCGATCTTGATGCCGACATTTCTGCCGAGGATATCATAAGCAAGCCGTACATCCTCAACTCTGGCGCCGTGACCGCTGAGCATATTCTGAATCTTGACAAAATCCACGCCGCTGGAGCGCAGCATCGTCAGAACAGCACGTTTCTCATCGGGCGTGTAGAGCGAATGCTCAAACACCGCCTTGAGCTTTGCCTTGCCGCAGGCGAATCTCACCAGTTCCTCCAGTTCTCTCTGAGCAACGTCCAGCCGCCCGGATTTGATCGCCAGAACATTGATCGCCACGTCAATTTCCGTTGCGCCGTTTGCCATGCACTCGCGCAGCTCGGCCAGCTTCGCTGCCTGAGACATACAGCCGTGGGGGAAGCCGATTGCCGTACCAACCGCAACCGGACTGCCCAGCAGTTCTTCTCTTGCCACGGGGACATAATAGGGCGCAACACATACCGCGGCAACGGAGTATTTCCGTGCAACGGCACATTCTGCCTTGATTTTCTCCAGCGTGGTATCGGGATTCAGTAAGGAATGCTCCAGATGGGCAACCACATCCGCACCGGTCACCAGCCCCGCACAGGGAGCAGGCTTCGTGTCCATGTGGAAATATGCCATCACCTGACGCTCCACTTCTTTTCTGATTGCTTCTACATCCATGTTAATGATACTCCCTGACTTCGCCGTCGAAGGTCAGATGATCGATGACGCCGCAGATGGTCGCATCACCGATGCAGTGCTTTCCAAGCAACATATTTGCCGCACCGCCGTCGATGACAACGACTACCGTATCGCCGACACCCGCATCTGCCACATCGAAGGCTATCGCCTGATTCCCTGTCAGTTTTCCTTCCTCATCGATATAATCGATAATCATCAGCTTCTGACCCTGAAATCCGGCGTCCTTGATCGTGGAAACAACGTTTCCTACGACTCTTGCCAGTCTCATCCCATTTTCGGGAGGATGCCTTCGACATCATCGTGCGGAGACGGGATGACGTGGCAACCGTAGAGCTCACCGACACGCTTTGCTGCGGTAGCGCCTGCATCGACAGCAGCCTTGACTGCGCCGACATCGCCGCGAACCATAACGGTAACAAGTCCGCTGCCGATCTGCTCTTTGCCGATCAGATGAACGTCTGCTGCCTTGACCATGGCATCGGCTGCTTCGATGGAGCCGATCAGGCCACGGGTTTCAACCATTCCAAGTGCTAATTTCATACGATATTAACCTCCGTATCGTAAATTTCTATTCCTCTGCTTTGAGTTGTATATTGTATGAGTCGATAAAGCCTACAATGGCGGAATCCGCAGGAGTGCGGATCGTACGGAACATCCGTCCGGCCTCCTTTGAACCGATCATGTAGACAAAATCGCCTCTACCGGCCTGCCGGGTGTGGTCCGCCGCAACTATCATTTTTGTTTTTTTGCCTTTTTCAATCAGTTGCACAACAAGGAGCGGAATGTTTTCCAGATTCGGCTCCTTTACGGTGGCAACTACCGTTCCGACGACCTCTCCGATGTACATGGCTTAGCCGATGGTGGGCAGGATGCCTTCAACGTCGTCATGCGGGGACGGAATCACATGGCAGCCGTACAGCTCGCCGACGCGCTTTG
>JAEDKB010000176.1 GCA_016296045.1 Oscillospiraceae bacterium | reverse complement strand
TTTTTCGACACGCTGAACACCAGTTATGGTGCGATTTTTACAGATTCTATAGAAAAAACATCTATATGTTGCGTTTTGGGAAAAATTGTGATATGATGATTCCGGTCGGAAGAACGACAGTGCGTTCTCCTGCCCGTGAAGTATTTCAAAAGGAGCAAAGAACAAAAATGAAAAAAGTCCTGATCGTTATTTTGTGTGTTGTCATTGCTGTTGTGGCAGGTCTGGGCGGTTGGCTGATCGCTTCGCAGAAAACCGAGACTGCTGAGACAGAAATTGCTTATCCCGACGGACTCAAGCAGGTGGATTCCGCTGCTGCAATCGAGCAGGAGCTTGCCGGCTATGAAAATCTGTGTGTGTATGATCTGAGCCAGACCGGCGCAGCCGATGTCAGCTATCTGGTGCGTATGAGCAATGAATACGAGCTTGCCGAGGCTGAGGGCTATGAGATTGTCGGCATGAGAGAGGTGGCCGGCACACAGGTCAAGTACCGTCTGGTTTGCGAAGGCAAGGCCATGGAATACATCTCCGCAGACGAAATGCCCTACCGTGATGTTCCTCTGGAGGTTTCCTACAAGCAGCAGACGGAGGATTGCACCAATCAGGGCTGGTGCCTGACCTTCCCGCTGAAGGGCTACAGCTTCTGCCTGTGGGCAAGCTACAGTGTTGCGGATATGTCCTATGAGGATATGGCGGATATTTATGGGACGACATATTATGATCTTTTGGACATGGCGGAGGGCATCATCGATTCCGCCCTGGACGGAGCCGACGTTGTGAGTGCGGGATAACGCAATTTTATAAAAACCGGCTGAAGGAGGAAAAATCCTCCTTCAGCCGGTTTTTATAATGTATCAGCATTTTTATGACCATATTGCCATGGCAAGCGTTCCGACGACCATCAGCAGCAGGCCGATCACGGCCTTTTTGCTGAGCTTTTCGCGGAAGACGATGGCGGAGAACAAAACGGAAACCAAAATACTCATCTTATCAATCGGAACCACAACGCTGACATCGCCGTTCTGGATCGCGTAATAGTAGCACAACCAGGAAGCGCCGGTCGCAAGTCCCGACAAAACGATGAACAGAAGCTCTTTCCTGTCAAGGGATTTCAGCATGATTTGCTTACCCTTGACAAAAACCATCGCCCACGCCATCACCAGCACAACGCCGGTGCGGATCGCGGTACCGAGATTGGACTCTACGCCGGTAATTCCGATTTTTGCCAATACAGATGTAAGCGCCGCAAATACCGCCGAACCGATTGCATACGGAAGCCATGCGCGTTTTGTTTCTTTTTGACCGGAATTTTTCTTTTCAATCATCAAAAAGACACCGACGGCCAGAAGCGCCGTTCCGATCAGCTTGACGGCAAGATGATTGCTTTCGCCAAACAGAAGGATGGCGAGGAGTACGGTCAATACCGTGCTTGATTTGTCGATGGGAACGACTTTGTTGACATCTCCTATGGACAGCGCTTTAAAATAACAGATCCAGGAAGCGCCGGTCGCAAGTCCGGAAAGCACCAGAAACACCAGAGACTTGGGCTCGATTTTAGTGATTGTTCCGGCCGAGCCGACAATCAAAACCATGACCCACGAAAAGATCAGCACAACAATTGTCCGCAGTGCCGTTGCGATATCGGAGTCCGTATTTTTTATACCGCACTTGGCCAAAATCGCTGTCAGACCGGCAAAGAGCGCTGACAGCACCGCTGCTGCAAGCCATAGCATAACGCAATTTACCTCAACATGGGATTGTGTCCCATCATTTTTTGCAGAGCTGAATCAATCTGTGATGATACCAAATCATGACAGGCAGGGGAAGGAGGATGCCGCCGAGCATGGGAATCAAACACCAAAGCGAATCGCCGAGCGTTGTTCCGATTCCAAAGCCCGTGATGATGATTCCTCCGTAAATCAACCACATCAGGCCATGCTTTTTGTTCCAAGCCTTCACATCGGTGATTTCGTCTTCTTTGGGCGGCTTTTCACCGGTATAGAATCCGACCGGTTTGCTGCTCTTTAATTGGGAAATCCCAATGCCCGCCATGATGGCGGCTGCCGCGAAATATACGGCGAACCCGATCAGATTTTCTGCGTTCATGGGACTACTCCACTGTCAGCACATCCTTCAGCGAGGTGTCGCTGAGGAAGGTGTCGGCGTTGTAGAGGAAGAGAACGTCCGTTACGCCCTCGCGGGAGATGACCGCTTCGAGGTTATCGTAGTAGTAACGCGGATCGATCATGACGATCTCGTCATAGTAAGGATACAGGAACTGGACATAGCAGTTTGCGTAGGAGTCCTTGAGGAGCAGAAGCGTTCTGCCGCAGTCAACCGTGGTTTCGATGGTTATTTTGGGATGGTTGCCGCCGAAGAAAACGGTGTACTGATCCTTTTCGAACAGGCAGTCGCGCTGATAGAGCGAGCAGGTCTTTTCCTGCGTGTCTTCATAGGTGACGCGGTATTCGGCATCGGTTTTCGGGACATAGATCTCGATGACATCGCGGACGGAATGATCGCCGCTCTTAGAGGCTAAAGTGCCTTCAAAGCTGGTGGAAACGGTATAGACATCATATCCCTGCGATACGCTGCCGATGCCCATTGCCTTTGCCGTTGCGGAAAAGGCATAGGAGGCGGCAAGGCTTGTCCAGTGGTGATCCGTACGGTAATAGAGCGGCTCCTGAGAATGCTTGTTCAGCGCGGCGCTGGGATCGAGGAAGGTCACACCCTCCAGAGCGGAGCTGATATATTTCAGGTCTGCTGCCTGATCGCGTCCGGGCGCATTGGCGGGAAGCTTGTCGGACAGAACCGAGACAGCGTTGGGAACGATCATCATATTGATGTTCAGTTCCTCATGCCGCCGGGCAAAATCGTTGACTGCGGCAAGCGTTCCGTCAACATTGTTCCAGTCCGGCTCAGTCGGGATCTGGATCAGATAATCGTCATCGCCGAGATAAACACCGTTGGATTCCGTCTGACCGAAGAGCTTAGCGCATTTCAGGCGCAGCGTGATCCAAAAATCACGGCCGAAAAACTGATCGGCAACATAGTCCTCCCATTCGGCAAAGTAGCTGCCGTCCAGAAGCGCCTTGGAAGAATAGGTCGGGATCTGTGCAAGCTTGCGGTTTTCGTTGTCGGAGAAGCTCTTGTCCGGCGAGAAAATGCCGAGCAAATCGAACAGGACGATGAAAACGATCAGCAGGATGCCCAGCCAGTAACCCTGCGTGGAGCGGTTTTGCTCAACACAGGAGCGGCGCGGACGGCGGTAATTATTTGTTTGTTCCATTGAATTACCTCCGTCAGAACTGGAAATACAGGAAAGTGGAATAGGTGTCGTTCATCATGCTTGCGACACACAGCAGCAGGAGAAGTCCGAAGAACACCACCGAAAGGATGACTGCCAGATTTCCCTTGCGATTGTAGAGCTTAGAGAAAAAGCGTGTTACGAACGGGAGCGCGGCAACAACGGCAACAATCAAAATCAGCCAGGAGCTGCCCAAATAGTACAGCGCGGTAGAATCGAAGAAGCCGCTGCCGAAGCCGAACATACTGCCAAGATAGCTTATGGCGTTTCCGATCGAGTCGGAGAAGAAGAATACCCAGCCGATGATCACAAGCAGCACGGTAAATAAATGCCGCAGAATTTTGGGCATTTTTTCCACAACATCGCGCATGACAAACTTTTCCATGACCAGCAGCAGACCGTAATATACGCCCCACACAAGGAAGGTCCAGTTTGCGCCGTGCCAGATGCCGGTCAGGAGCCAGACGATCAGCAGGTTCCGGATGGTTTTGTGTTC
>JAEDKB010000175.1 GCA_016296045.1 Oscillospiraceae bacterium | reverse complement strand
GGGGCTTTCGCCATAAACTCATCTTCCACCTTACTCATACAGTATTCGGTGGACTGAATGATAAGGTCATCGAGATTGTCAAAATACTGATACAGGCTCGCGCCACTACAGCCGCAGGCATCCGCAATCGCTTTTACACCGACAGAGGTAAATCCATTCTCCGCATAGCAGTCGAAGCATTTTTCCATGATCTCGATTTGCTTTGCCCTGCGGGCTTTTTCGTTTACGGTGCGCAATGGATTTCCTCCTTCTCTGGCAATAAAGTAAATGGTCATTTATATTATACTGTTTTCGCTTTGCTGTGTCAACAGAGTACAGCGAAAATCATAGATGTTTTACATATATATGCCGAAAAGTTTCTCGATTTGGCTGATGCAGTGTATTTCGCCTTTCTTTATTTCAATACGGTAAATTTTTTTATGTTTCGATGATTGACGCAAAAGGGACACATAGGCAAAACAAAAAACATTTTTATGACCGTTTTCTGTTGGATAAATTGCGATCTCAATTGCAAAGCAAATGTATTTGTTGCACTTTCGTTGCACTTCTTGTTGTATAATCTCGAGAAAGTCAATAAATAAGCGTGGACTTGATTTAGGAACGAAAAAAAAATCAAAAAAAGTCGAAGGAAAAGCTATGAAATCAAGACTGAAAACAATGATTGCTACACTGCTCGCCGTTTGTTTCCTGCTGAGTGGCTGTGCAATAACTTCCGGTAGTTCGCAGGATTCATCAACAAACAGCACCGATAAGACTGCATCCGAAGCAACTGAAAGCACCTCCGAAAAAAACAGCAAAGATAACGAAAACGTTCCTTCAGAGCCGCTTGTGCTTGAAACGCCGGCGGGGGTTGTTCTTGTTGGAAAAATAAAGAAAGATGCAAAGGGCTGGTACTTTGAGCCGGAACAGCCGCTCAATGTAAAACTCACCTGCTATACAGACTTTACGCCAAGCTTTAAAAACTTGACTCGAATCGGAATGTTCGACAATTCCGAAGACGGAACAAACAAGGAACTTTACCGTGACGATACCGTGACGGTGGCGGGTATGCTTCAAAACTTCCGTGGCGATATGGAGAGTCTGTATTTTTATCCATGCAAGATCGAACACGGAAAGACAGTCAAAACAGGCTATGCCGTGCCGGAGCTTGATTATCCGTCGGCAGAGCCTGCAGATTATGACCCGACGGCACCGCTGCCGAGCGGGATGCAGCCTGTCGTGAAAAACGGTCACTTTGAGTACAATCCCTATATTCTGACCAAGAACACTTTGGAATACTTGGGCAACGATTTTGCTGTTTTCTATAAGGACTTTGTTGACGCTTGGCTGTCATACAAAACGAGCTGTCCCTGTAAGGATAAAAACTATGCGGAAATGTTTTTAAGCGTAATGTATTATGAATTTCCGCTCTTTACCGCAGACGGAGAATATGATCTGCAAAACGGCTACGATGAAAGCACCAAGACATTAAGCTGGAGCTACAAAAGCAAAAGCAAATCCGAGCACGATAAGCTGATCTCGGATTTCACAGCGGCAGCAAACTGCTTTTTGAAGCAGGTGAAGGCTTCCGATTCTGAGCAGCTTCGTGCGCAGGCTGTATATCATTCATTTTGCACCTCCATGACCTATGACTATGAAATTATGACCACGAGAGAACGGATCGATGCTTATTACGCTTATACGCTCCACCGCGGAATCTGCGTGACATTTGCTTGCGCAATGGCGCAGCTTTTTGCGCAAGTCGGTGTGACGGCGACGGTTGCCTCGGGTGAAACAACGAGCGGCGGCCACGTCTGGAATGTTGTGACAATAGACGGAAACAATTACTTTTGCGACAGCACATTTGAATTGTCATTCAATTCCGGGAATGGCTTTGTCTATTTCGGCATGACCTTGAAAGACAGACTGAATGACGGAAGCGGCTTCTCCGAGAGCAATATGACGATCGGCTCCATGAACATAAAATCGGTAAGCGAGACGGCACTTTCCGAAAAAACTTTGCAAATCAAATAACACGTTTTTTGCAGCAAGCTTGGAGGAAGTAATATACAAATGAAGATTCTGACAGCGGCAAATCATGTAGCAATACTTGAAGAACTTGAAAAAGAACTATCTGCTGTTTCCCCCGGCAGCGAAATCATCAGGGAAACCGACGCACTCATGGCCGGGAAATCTGCTTTTAATCATGAGGATGACATGGTATTCGCCGAAACGAATATGAAACCATTGAACGGACTTCAGCGCATTCAATTTGTAAAGCATGAACATCCCGGTGTAAAAAGTTATCTGATCGGGACTGATGAAGATTTTTCGGAATCTTTTTTGATCGTTTCGGAAGATGTGACCGGAATTTTGACCTATCCGTTCACGAAGGAGACAATACAGGCTGTTTTATAGGAGAGCAAAAAATGAATGAGTATTCTGCATATGTAGCCTTGATCGTCGCAACCCAAACGGAAGAAGATGCGGTTCGGAATATGTACAGCTGGGAAACCGTCACTTTTTCAGACGACGCACAGACTTATTATACGGCATCGGTGGAAAAAGACGATCATCTTTGTAAAATTGTCTATGCGCGTCAGGAAGAAATGGGCATGACGGCTGCAGTCACACTGACCATGAAGCTAATCGAGCATTTTCGCCCGCGGTTTGTGATTATGGTCGGAATCGCCGCCGGGATAGCGCCCACGGATGTGGCGGAGCAGATCTACGGGGACGTTGTGGTTGCCGATATGATATGGAATTATACATCGGGGAAATTCGTAAGCCCGGACCGTACCGATATCCGCTTCGGAAATGTCGGTTTCATTTCAAGGCCTGCCGTTGTCAAGACGGACGGAGCGCTTCTTGAATACGTCAGGAAAGCCGCCGCCTCACCGGAAAACCAATGTCATGTTCACATCGGCTCTATGGCAACGGGAAGCGCAGTGGTAGCAAATCGGGAGATCGTGAACAAACAGATCCACACCATGTATGGGAAAACCATCGGGTTGGATATGGAAGCCTACGGGGTGGTATATGCGGCGCAGCATGCAACCGCTCCCCGCCCGGAGGCGCTTGTGATAAAAAGTGTTTGTGATTATGCGAATAACGAAAAGAGTGACCAGTATCAGAAATTTGCGGCGTACACGAGCTGTGAATTTGCCAGGCTGCTGTTAGAAAAGTTCTTGCCGACGGGCGCGCACGGTGCAACGGGAGATTTGCAAGATATTCGAGATGCAGAGGACAATAAGAATTAACGTGATAACCGAATAATTTCGGAAAGTAAAGTAAGAAAAGGGGGGGTAAAGTGATGTGGATCTTATTGGTATTAACGCTGGCGGTAATGTCTGCGCTTACCGTAATACAAACGCCGAGAGAATGGTTAAAGAATAAGCTTCTGCGTATTGTGATACTCATTTACCATACCGTCGGGATAACAAGCATAGCGCTTATCCTGTTTGCCGTTTGCCGTATGAAGGACGGTCTGCTTCGGGAAATCATTATCTGGACGGAAACTTTCTATTTTACTTTAACGGTGTATGCGTTGCTTCTGTCGGCAGTGCGTTATTTCGGTTTCGAACTTGCACGTCATTTCAAACACAGGAAAATTCTGCATATCCTCAGCAATCAAATGGTTTTTCTTCTCGCGGTTGTTCTAATTTCCGCAGCATATATGATACCTTCAGTACATAATGCGACAAACCTAAAAACCGCTGCGTATGATATTCATGTGAATAAAAACTGCGGTTCCGGAACGCTTTGCGTTGCAGTTGTTTCGGATTTTCATGTCGGAGCGGGTGCGCGACACAGAGAAATGGATCAGATGAGAGAGCTGCTTACTGCGGCAGAACCGGATCTGATTTTAATTGACGGTGATGTTTGC
>JAEDKB010000174.1 GCA_016296045.1 Oscillospiraceae bacterium | reverse complement strand
CGACAACGCGGTTTGCGGCCCCCGAGCGCGGCGAGCGGGGCGGCGCAGCCGCCGCCCATGTTATTCGATCTCCTGCTCCAGATTGGCAAACAGATTTGACGCAAAAAACTCCTGAATCGTGATACCCATGCCATCGCATAGCTTTTTGATGGTTGAAATCGTTGCACTGTTGTTGCGTCCGCTGACGATATTGTTGACGGTCGATTGCGTGACGCCGCTTATGCTGCACAACTTATTGATGGAAATGTCCCGCTGTCTGCACAGCTCGATAATCCGCGCCCGAACCGCTTCTCCGATGTTCATGCGTATGCCCTCCCTTTACGGAAAAGCATATCCGAAAGCGCTTGGAAAGATTAACCCTTTTGGGTTATAATCATCTCAAAAGGGTTAATCGAAAGTTTTTGGCGGCTGGCTTACAATCTATTCATTCAATGGATTGGAGGTCAGATTATGAACTATGGCTATGCACGAGTTTCAACAAAGGAACAGAACGCGCAGCGGCAGGCCGAGGGTATTGCGGCGGCCAAGGCCCGGGACGTACGGTTTGGTCGAAAGCCGAAAGAAAAGCCGCCGGAGTATCCGACGGTTCTGGAAGCATGGCGTAGGAAAGAACTGTCTGCAAGAGCCGCCGCCACAAAGCTTGGCGTCACGCATAAGACATTTCAAAAATGGGCAGAACAGGACACACTCCGCTGAAAAAAGTGCAGGTTACTCCCCACAGTTATTTTTTGATGTGTTCCGGTTATATGAGTCGTAAAACGTTGCATTTACGCTGTTCATATGGTAATCTTTTCTTGATAAATATTAGAAATAATGATCTTGGAGGCTGGCTACGAACCTGCACCGTGGCATCCATTTTCGGAAAAGCCTGCTTGGAATACACTATGAATTGGAAGAGAGGAAATGTGCATGAAACTGACCGGCTACCCGTCTATCGACAAACCTTGGCTGAAATATTACTCCGAGGAGGCGATAAACGCCCCGCTGCCGGAAGGGGCTATGTATGACTACATGACCGCCTGCAATGTGGGACGATTAGATGAGCCTGCGCTCAATTACTTCGGACGGAAGATCACCCACCGGAAGTTGCAGACGGAGATTGACCGCTGCGCCCGTGCATTATCAGCCTGCGGCGTAAAGGCGGGTGACATAGTGAGCCTATGCCTGCTGGCAATCCCGGAGGCGGTGTACCTGCTCTATGCCGTCAACAAGCTGGGGGCGGTGGCGAACTTCCTCGTGCTCAACGCCACGCCGCAGGAACTGCATGAGCAGATCGCTGCGGCTAGGAGCAGGGTCGTGATCACAGTAGACCTTGCGGAGAAGCAAATTACAGAAGCGGTGAAGAATTCCTGCGCAGAGCATATCGTTTCCGTTTCACTGGCACAGTCCATGCCGACCGTCACAGCCGTCCTTTTCAGGATGAAGGCAAAGCCTGCGCCGACCACGCTGACCTCGTGGAATAGCTTCATGGAAGCCGGGAAGAATGTCGATGCGATTTATCCTGCCAATGCAAAGGAGGGTGCCGCTGTGATCGAATACACAGGCGGCACTACCGGCAAGTCTAAAGGCGTTGTCATTTCCAACGGTGCGGCCAATTCCGTTGCGTTTCAGTATATCACCGCAACAAGTGTGTTGGACATTCATCCGGGGCAGCGTTTTCTGGATATCCTGCCACCATTTCTCGCTTATGGTGTGTTCTTTGGCGTTCACACAGCTATTTGCGCAGGGCTTGAAAATATCCTCTGTCCTGACCCTTCACCGGCGAATTTCCCCAATCTATTTGTCCGATTTAAGCCGCATCATTTCAGCGGTGGCCCGCTGCATATCGACGCGATGATGAAGGACAAGCGGATTCAAAAAATGAATCTCTCCTTTGTCCATACAGCGGCATATGGTGGAGATGGCATGAGCGAAGAATGGGAGCTTACGGCATCGCAATTTTTAACCGAGCGTAACGCACCGTATGGACTACTGAAGGGGTACGGTATGACGGAAGCTGCCGCTACGCTGTGTACAAAAACGCACCGTACTGACGAGATGATCCCGTTGGCCCGCAACAATGTTCGTGTCTGTGACTTGGACACGGGTGAAGAACTCCGCATAGGGCAGGAGGGCGAGATTTTCTTCTCCGGCCCCAGTATCATGACGGAATATTTCCAGAATCCGTCTGAAACTGCGGAAGCCTTTTATGAGAAAGACGGTGTTCGCTGGCTTCGTACCGGTGATTTGGGGTATGTATCGGAGAATGGCGGCTTTCATATTACGGGTCGCATCAAGCGCATCCTTTGGGCGGTCGGCCCGGATAATGTGCCATTCCGAGTTTACCCTATGGAAATTGAGCGCGTGCTTTGCACACATCCAAGCGTGAAGGCGTGTGCAGTAGTTGGTCTGGCCAACGGTGAAAAAGGTTTTTTACCAATCGCATATGTTGTTCTGAAAGATGACTCGCAAGATGAGAATATCGAAAAAGATTTGGCAAAGCTGTGTGCAAAAGAGCTGCATGGTAACGCGCAGCCGTATGCCTATCGTTTCATAGACAAGCTGCCCACTACCCCGGCGGGTAAGGTAGACTTCCGCGCACTTGAGCGCATGGCGGCGAAAGAGGAAATGAGCAATGATTGAGCATAGATTGGCTGTGTTTTTACTGCGAATAAAAGCTATTGATGATTTACCTTTAATTGTTTCGCTTGTTTCACTCGCAATCTCAGTTTTACTCGTAGGGATACGGCCGAGAAATGAGAAGCGAAAGAATGTCTTGAATGCTTGGCTTATAACGCTGGCGATTATTCTTTGCGCCGCATGTATATGGGTGTCGGTAAAAACGATTCATTACGATAAGAATTACTCTTTAGTTCCTAATATCTATGGTATGACCTATGACGATGCCCTATCATCTCTGCGTGATGTTGGCCTCGATGGCCGGTTAGGCCTTGCATCGACGAATGAGGACTTGGCAAACGCAGATGCCCGCGTTGTATGGCAGTCAACAGATGCAGGGAGCATTATCGGCAAGGGATCAAATGTGATGTTTGTCATTGATGACAATTTTGCCATGGAATCAATTCCGCTATCTGCTTTTACAACAGATGGAAAGCCGCCCAATAGCACAGGTCGTGAATGGTATTGGGATGCAGATAAGTCAGGAGAGAACTGGGTGGTTAAAGTTCCCATCAATCAATTTTCGGCCCAAGGGAGCGTAAAGTATCTAAACGGTGTTTATAAGTATTCCGGTGCAGTGATCACACTCGACTTGTATTCGGCTGCTATGAACAGCATATTGTCAGAAATAGTTGATCAGACTTGTGTCCAATACGCACCTGATTTGCCAATAGCTGATATGTATTTAATCGGAAAGCTTATACCGGCAGGAGACACAAACCAGTCTGCCTTGGACGGCTTCTCGACTTCTTTGACGCACGGCATAATGATTCTGCCCAAATATCTAATGGAAGGTAAATATCAATTCGCTTTCTGCTTGTGCGATAAAGATGGAAATTCTTATGAATGGAGACATACGATTATGGTTGTGTCCAATGAAGATTGGACTTCAGCAACACCGTAACATAATTGATGTGTTATGAAGGTATTTGCATGAGGCTTAGGAAGCTGACGCTTATTGCATAAACTTCGCAGAAAATACCCTTGACAAATCTCGTCTCAGGATAGAATACAAGAACAGCCACAGCAGTGTATACTACTGTGGCTGTTAACTGTTTTATGAACACCGCACATTCGGGGCGGGTGAAGTGTTCCCCGACGGGGCGCAGGGGCGGAGCCCCTGCGGCGGTTGAGTACAGAACTCCTTTTACCCCCCGAGCGCGGCGAGCGGGGCGGCGCAGCCGCCGCGCCCGCAAGGGCGCAAGCTTCCGCAGGAAGCGCGAGCCGCGCGGAGCTTGGGGAAGGCGAAAA
>JAEDKB010000012.1 GCA_016296045.1 Oscillospiraceae bacterium | reverse complement strand
CGCCGCTAAGTGGTGGCTCCGTTCTCCGCGTGTGAGCTACTCCAACCATTTCGTGAATGTGAACACCGACGGCACAGTCAACTACCCCGGCGCGGACATTTCGTTCGGCTTCGCGCCCGGCTTTTGCGTATAATTCGGAAATCGAGACTTGCGCCCTCAATGGGCGCATAGTCGGCGAGGAGGAAAGAAAATGTCCGTACCAAAATCGAGACGCGGCGAAAGCCCGGCGGAGTATATCAACCTCGCCCGCGAGATTTATGTATTCACATATAACCGCGTCCGCATCTTGCCGAAAAGCTACACCTTTTATTTTTCCTTGCCGCTCTATAACGCGGCGCGAGAGGCTTATCGTATGATAAAGACGGCAAACCTCATTTACGTTGACGAGAAATCTCCCGAGGAGATACGCCGCCGGAACATCCAGCGGCGGAAAGAGTATTACGAGACGGCACAGGGTTATTATAACTCAATGCTCGACGTGCTCGACCTCGCGTATATGACCGTCAACCATGAGAAGATACAGCCGAACGTCCTCAAAGAGTGGGTAAAGCTCATTACGGACGAGCTCTCGCAAATCTCTAAAATCAAACGGAGCGATAAGGCGCGAGCTTAATCCTCCGCGTGATTAGGTTATATTCCGTATCGCCGCTAATTGGTGGCTCCGTTCTCCGAATGCGAGCAACTCCAACAATTTCGTGAATGTGAACACCGACGGCACAGTCAACAACAACAACGCGAACAATTCGCTCGGCTTCGCGCCCGGATTTTATATCGACACGGGGCAGACCGAATAACTCCTCACGGAGCGAAAGCAGTCCCCATATAAAAGGGGAATATAACCTCTCTGACGGCCTCGCGCCGTCGGACAAACATATACCGCGATACGGTTAGCCGGACGCTCCTTACATGGGTGCGGAGTGCGTGTTTTCCGTGCTTCCATGGCTCGCCGTTACGCATTTTAGACAACACGCCGAGAAAGAAATGTACGAGGTATTTTTATTTTATGAACAGCGCAGAACGACGCGAGGCACGGTATCAGCGTCGCAAGGCCGCACGAATGAAAAAGAAAGCCGCCGCGCTCCGGGAGTACGGAGATTTCGAGACGGTTTTCTCATTCGAGCGGCTCTATGAGAGCTACCGCGCCTCCGTCCGTGGCGTTGGGTGGAAAGCGAGCACACAGCGATACAAAGCCGCCTCACTTGCCAACGTCACAAAGACACACGAGGAATTGATAGCCGGGAGATACCGCTCCAAGGGCTTTTACGAGTTCGATATTGTGGAGCGGGGAAAGCCGAGGCATATTCGGAGCGTCCATATCTCCGAGCGCGTCGTACAACGGTGCTTGTGCGATTACTGCCTCGTGCCGATGCTCTCCCGGTCATTCATTTACGACAACGGAGCGAGCTTGCGCGGCAAAGGGTACGATTTCGCCGTATCCCGGGTGACGCACTTTCTCGCGGAGCATTACAGAAAACACGGGCGGGAGGGCTACGTCCTCGTATTCGATTTTTCAAAGTATTTCGATACGGCACAGCATGAGCCCGTTTTTCGAGAGTTCGAGCGGAGCGGCATCGACGACCGCCTCGTCGCGCTCTCGAAATATTTTATTCAGAACTTCGGCGACGTGGGGCTCGGCCTCGGGAGCCAAGTCTCACAGATTGCCGCGCTCGCCCTGCCGAACAGGATAGACCACTATATCAAGGACGTGCTCGGCATGAAGTATTACGCTCGCTATATGGACGACGGGTGTATCATCAGCGAGTCAAAGGAAAAGCTCGAGCTATGCCTCCGGGAACTCCGGCGGCTATGCGCCGAGCACGGTATCCGCCTCAATCCGAAAAAGACGCAGATTATCAAGCTCACGCGCGGCTTTACATTCGTTAAGGTGCGCTTTCGATATGGCACAAACGGAAAAGTCGTCCGCCGGGCAACGTACAAGGGTATCCGGCACATGAGGAAAAAGCTACGCATTTTCCGGCGTTGGGTGGACTCCGGCAGAATGACGGCGGCGGACGTGGAAACGTCCCTCGTGTCATGGCGGGGACACATGAAAAGATTTCACTCGTACCACATGGAGCAGAGCGTCGAGCGGCTCTATCGTGAATTATTCAAGGGAGGGTAAGCTATGGAATATGTCGCTTATCGGCGCTTTAAGGCCGAGGGCATCGACGGAGACTTTAACCTCCGATACGGGACGACCGTAACGGAGCGGGACGGCTTTCTCTTTGCCGCTGACGGGCGGAAGATTTGCGCCGCAACGTCTGAAAACGGATGGGAGCATTTCAGACCAAACACGCCGGAGGGCGCGTATCGTCAAAAGATGCTCGACGGCCTCTATCACTATTACGGCAAGCACGAGGGCGCGTCGGACTTCGACCCGGAGAAATGGGCGGGGGCGGAAAATCTGTATTGGAAAAACCTCCTCCGCACGATGAACACGCAGGAACTCGAGGAGTTTTATAAAAAGCGGCTCGGAGAGCTGCCGAAAATGGAGGAATAACGTATGTATGCTATCAAAAGCGGCGGAAAGGTCGTCGGCTACTCCGATACCGTTGTCTATGTCCGCCTACACGAAAACGGGTGCTATGTCCCGTGCGACGAGGCGGAGGCCGGGGGCTTTTGCATCAAGACGGCAATCGACCGAAAGGACGAGGAGACGGGCGAGACGACGACATATCTCGAGGACTTCGTTTACACTTTCGCCGACGGCGGGCTCCTCGGTATCGAGCCGGTCGGCTCCGTGGAAACCGTGAGCGGTACGCTCATGCTCGCCGAGAACGATAAAGTTCTCGATATTCTGTTAGGGGGTGCGGCGGAATGATTACCGTTGAAAAGGCAAAAAAGCTCCGGGCAATCATCGAGCGGGCAGTCGCCGCGCTCGAGCTCGACAACGAGGCCGCGCTTGAGTGCGTCGAGCTTTTCCCGGCATGGGAGAACGGCAAGGCGTACACCGCCGAAACAAGAGTACAGTACGACGGAAAGCTCTATCGTTGCGTACAAGCGCACACGTCACAAAGCGACTGGACTCCGCCGGTCGCCGCCTCTCTTTGGAGCGGCGTAACGGTAGACCCGGCAACAGGCTATGACGAATGGAAACAGCCGACCGGCGCTCACGACGCATACAAAAAGGGCGACCGTGTTCTCTTTAACGGCTCCGTGTATGAGAGCCTTATCGACGGAAACGCATACTCCCCGACGGCGTACCCGGCGGGGTGGAAGCTCATCGAATGAGCGCGGCGGTCTACACGGTCGAGCTCAACGGAAAAATCATAGCGCGGCGGGAGTCTCTCTTGTGGGTGAGGCTTGACGCTCCCGGCCTCTATGTCGTATGCACGGAGGCGGAGGGCGAGGGCGTTATCGTTGACGGGGAGATTTACCACGTTCGGGGGTGTCCCGTATTGCCGGGAAAGCAGACCGTTAAACTCGATTATTACGAATTATAACGGAGGTTAAAAATGGACTATGTAGGAGCGATTATCGGAGTCCTCGGGACTATCCTCGGCGGCGTGTTAAGCTATGCCGCTTTTCATAGGAACTCGAAAAAGGACAGCGAGGAGGAGGGCAAGTCCTCCGGCACGATGCTAACAGAAATCGGGTACATTAAAGGCGGCATCGACCGTATCGAGCGAAAGCAGGACGCGCAGGACGCGCGCTATATCAGCATGGCGGAGCGTATGTCGGCGGTGGAGAGCTCGGCAAAATCGGCGCATCATCGTATCGACAGGCTCGAGGGGCGCGAGGCGCGGGAGGACGGATAATGTCCGCCCGCAAAGGCGCGGCGCGGAGGCGGAAGTTCAAAAAATGGGCGCTCGAGGTATGGAGCTTTGCAAAGGGGTATCTCTCCTTTTCAAAGCTCCTCGTTTATGCCGTCCTCTATATCGACTACAAATCGACCATGACGACGCTCGACCTCTGCCGGATTTCCGTAGCCAACAACTACACCGGCTCGCTCCCATATTTGACCGCCCTTATCGCCTTTTTACAGGCCGCGACCGCTACCGTGCTCTCGTTCTCGCTCAATAAGAGCAAGGCCGAGAACACGACCGGCGGAATTACATACGACACGGCAACAAAACGAGATTGCTAAAGGAGGTAGCAAAATGAAAGAAATCATCGTAAAGCGGCTCGGCGCTCTCTTGAGCGTAAAGAGCCTCGTCACGCTCTTGCTCTCCGGGGTATTCGCGTACCTCGCCATTACCGGGCAGACGAGCCAAGAGTTTATGACGGTCTACACGGTCGTTATCGCGTTCTACTTCGGGACGCAGACGCAGAAAATCAGCGACGCGGTAGACAAGACTCTCAAGGGGGAATAATTTATGCTGACGGTCGAGAAGCGGATTATTTCCCGAAACTTCACGCGCGCCGGAGCGGGACGGAAAATCGAATATATCGTTATTCACTATTTCGGCTCGCTCGGCACGGCGGCGGCGGTGGCGAACTACTTCGCCGGAGCCGATAGGCAAGCCTCGGCGCATTACTGTTTAGACGAGGGGAATATCGTTTATCAGTGCGTCGAGGACAACAATATCGCGTGGCATTGTGGAACGTCCGGCGGATACGTTCATCCGAGATGCAGGAACGCGAACAGCATCGGGATTGAAGTCCGCCCGTATAAGCTCGATAAGACGACCGCCGGGAGCGCGGCGGCTCGGGATTGGTATTTCACCGAAAAGACCGTCGATAATCTCGTAGAGTTTACGCGGGCTCTCATGGAGAAATACAATATCCCCGCCGAGAACGTCGTCCGGCATTACGACGTTACGGGGAAATGGTGTCCGCGCCCGTGGATGGGCGACGACATGAACGCCTATTACGGCACGAGCGGAAATGAACAATGGGCGAGATTTAAGGCTCGCCTCTCTGGAAACGAGGAGGTTTTCGACATGGATATTAACGAGGCAAGAAAGCAACTGACCTCTTGCGCCGATACCGGCGACACGCCCTCCGCATGGGCGAAAGAGGCGGCGGAATACTGCAAGCGCAAGGGCATTTTCAACGGCGACGGAGCCGGTAATTTCGGATGGCAACAGCCGATTACCCGCGAGGCCGTCGCTTGCATCATCTACCGCGCACTCGAGGCGGCGGGCGCTCTCGGCAATCTTTCCGACGTATAATCGTGCAGAAAAAGCGGGCGGGGCTCTATGGCCTCGCCCGCTTTTTTGTTACGCTTTTAGTGCTTTGCGTGCGTTATTTCTCCTTTAATGCACGTATATAGCTTTTTCGCTCCGATTGCCGCATACTTGAGCACGAGATAAAGGCCGTAGAACAGGCCGTAAAGCATCCATCCGCAAGCCAACACGGAATACCAACAGAAATAGAAACAGCCGACAAGCATCAAAACGAAAAGGAAGTACCAACAATTACGCCGAGTCAGCCGGAGGCCGACTCCGAGCCGGAAACCGCTCATTGACTTTAGGCGTTTCGAGAAGCTGACAAACATAGCTCACCGCCTCCCGCTTTTCGATTTCAGATACGGCACGAGCCCCCACGCGACCAGCGAGCCGCCGATAACGAGCCCGCACACGAAAGAGGAGATATTCCCTTGTACGGCGAGCGAGACGGCGGCGAACAGGAACAGAACACCGACGACAATCTTTACGAGCATAGCGGCCTTTGACTGCCGCATACCCGTAACGCGCTCGCGCTCGTCTGCCTCTGCCTTGCGTTCCTCCGCCTTGCGAGCTTTTTCTCTATCCGATTGCTCGGACTTCTGTTTATCTACACAACGCTTGCAGACATAGCGGCGGGACTCGGGATAATAAGCGCCTCCCTCGTTCGCGTCGAACTGCCTCCCGCACTTCACGCAAGTAACAATATGCTTTTTCATGGTATGAGTAACTCCCTCCTATTTTTTCGGTCTGCTGACCTTTAACACAATTATGCGTTGCGTATGTGCTAAAGTCAAGAAAAATGCAGAACATTAACACATGGGAGGCGAGAGCTTGCGGATATATGATTTTGAGGGAAAGAAGAATATAAGCGGCGAGCGCATCCGCGAGGCACGGCTAAAGCTCCGGCTCTCACAAAGCGACCTCGCGGCGCGGGTGCAGGTCGAGGGCGTAACAATGGAGCGGGACTCAATAAGTCGTATTGAAATTGGGACGCGGTTTATTCCCGATTACGAGATACCCGTCTTTGCCCGCGTCCTCGGCGTGTCCGCCATTTGGCTCCTCGGAATAGAGTAAATCCCCGGCCTCATCACCGGGGATTATTTTTTGCACTTTTTTGAAAAAACTCTTGACATACTGCGAGCAGTATGCTATTATAATAGACAGAAAGGAGGTAAACGCATTGAGCAAGCGAAAAAAGAAACGCGGCAACAAGGCCGAGCCGGACAGCTACTTAAACCTTGTTAC
Organism: Oscillospiraceae bacterium; assembly: GCA_016296045.1. GTDB lineage: Bacteria > Bacillota > Clostridia > Oscillospirales > Oscillospiraceae > JAZOXB01. The sequence goes on along the minus strand of JAEDKB010000012.1, from coordinate 13,038 downwards.
CGCAATCCTTAATCTCGTGATTGCTATTCTACTGCTGATAGAAAAGCTCACCGAGTAAAGGGCAGGGGGAGAAATCCCCCTTGCCCTCCAAGGATAACACGAAATGCGCTCAATGTCAAACGACCATGACGACGGTTATCTATGTTTTGTGCGGGGTAAGCATTACCCTATCCGCAATCTCTATTTTCATCAACGCCAAAAGGAGGCGGCAGAATGGCAGAGGAAAAAAGAAAGACTAAGACCTCGACGGCAGTCAAACAGAGATATATAGATAAAACGTATGATATTATCTCCGCGCGAGTGCCGAAAGAGCTCGCGGCGGCTTTCAAGGCAAAATGCGCCGCCGAGGGCATACCGCAAGCGCAGATTATCAAAAAGGCGATAGAGGACTTTCTATCGCAGTAACGAGAGGGCGGGACTTTCCCGCCCTTTTTCTATATCTTGAGGGAGGGCGCGCTATGGGAGAGCGGACATATAAACAACTTAATTGGACGAGCCGTATCAAGCTCGAGACAATGCTCAAGCATGGACACTCGAAAAAAGAAATCGCCGAGGAATTGGGCGTACATATCAGCACCGTTTACCGCGAGCTCAAGCGCGGGACGTATGAGCATCTAAACTCCGATTACACGACCGAGGAGCGGTATAGCCCGGAAATCGCCGAGGCGAGGTATCAAGAGGGGCTCTCCGCGAAAGGAGCTCCGCTCAAGATTGGGAAAAACCACGCCGCCGCGCAGTTTATCGAGGATAAAATCGGGAACGAGGATTACTCCCCGGCGGCGGTGTGCGCTCTACTCAAGCAGGAAAAATATAAGCACTTCGGAATAACCTTTTGCCGTGCGACGATTTACAAGTACGTTGAGGACGGCGTTTTTCTCACGCTCACAAATCAAGACCTCCCGGAAAAGGGCGACCGCAAGAAGAAGCACAAGACCATACGGAAAAAGCAGTCTCGCGCATCCAGCGGGACGAGCATCGAGCAGAGGCCGGATTATATCAACGAGCGGCAAGAGCCGGGACATTGGGAAATGGATACCGTCGTCGGAAAGAAGCGGACGAAAGCTCGTCTCCTCGTCCTCTCCGAGCGGGTAACACGGCGGGAAATCATTATCCGCATTAAGGACGGGCGCGCCGAAACGGTCGTCGCGGCTTTAGACCGCCTCGAGCGCATTTACGGAGCGGCGTTCTATGAGATATTCAAAACGATAACCGTAGACAACGGCTCCGAGTTCGCGGATGCTGACGGCATCGAGCGGAGCGCTCGCCGCAAGGATGCAAAGCGGACGACGGTCTATTACTGCCATGCGTATAGCTCTTGTGAGCGCGGCACAAACGAGAATATTAACCGCATGATACGGCGGCAGTTCCCGAAAGGGACGGACTTCGACAAAGTGACGGCGGCGGAGGTTAAGCGCGTCGAGACGTGGCTCAATGATTACCCGAGAGAAATACTCGGCTTTATGTCCTCGGCGGAGGCTTTCAAGATAGCGTTTGACCGGGCGGCGTGAACGCTCAAAAATTTATTCTATCTTTTTCGCACAAAATACTTGACATCTGCGCTATGTTTCTCATAATCCTCTCTTTCTGCATTCTTTTTTATGAAGCCTGCCGATTTACAAAATGGATGAATATCTGTACAGTATAGAAGTATGATTTTTGACGAATTCAGAAAAGGAACAACAATGCAGAAAGAAAATAAAATGGGTTATATGCCCGTGGGTAAGCTCGTCTTTACAATGTCGCTGCCCATGATCATCTCCATGCTTGTTCAGGCATGCTACAACATTATCGACAGTATCTATATTTCGCGCTTCAGCGAAGAGGCTCTGGCTGCCATTTCCTATGCCTTTCCCGCGCAGAATCTGATGATCGGTTTTGCCACCGGTGTTGGCGTCGGTGTCAACGCGCTGCTTTCCAAATCTCTCGGCGAGAAGAATTATGCGCGTGCAAACCGCACTGCAGGAAACGGTCTGCTGCTTTCTTCTGTCTCCTACCTGCTGTTTTTGCTGTTTGGACTGTTCGGTGCAAATTGGTTCATTTCCTTCCAGACAAAAACTGAGTCCATTATTCGCTACGGCACAGAGTACCTTTCCATCTGCTGCGGATTCTCCTTCGGTATCTTCGGCGAGATTTTGTTCGAGCGTTATATGCAGGCCACCGGCAGAACGCTTCTTACCATGTTTACGCAGGGTCTCGGTGCAATTGTCAACATTATTCTTGACCCGATTTTCATATTCGGCTACTTCGGTCTGCCCACCATGGGTGCAAAGGGCGCCGCAATCGCAACTGTCATCGGTCAGATTCTTGCCTTCATTCTCGCAGTCATCCTGAACCATTTCAAAAATCCGGATGTAAATCTCTCCGCTGCTGCTTTTAAACCGGAAAAATTCATCATTGGCCGCATACTGGAGGTCGGTGTTCCGTCCATTCTGATGATGGCTGTCGGTTCTTTGATGACGACTGGTATGAACAAGATTCTCAACAAGTTCTCTGACCTTGCCGTCACCGTCTTCGGCGTCTATTTCAAGCTGCAGAGCTTCATTTTTATGCCGGTATTCGGTCTCAACAACGGCGTCATTCCGATCGTCGCGTTCAATTTCGGCGCACGCCACCGCAAGCGGATGCTCTCCGCTGTGAAAATCGGTGTCATCGCCGCAACCGGATTTATGCTGCTCGGTCTGCTTGTGATGCAGCTTCTGCCTGCGCAGGCACTCAGTCTGTTCGAGGCCTCGGAAGAAATGCTTTCCATCGGCGTTCCCGCCCTGCGCATCATCAGTACCAGCTACATCTTTGCCGGAGCCTGCATTGCAATCTCTTCCGTTTTTCAGGCACTCGGCCACGGTACCTATTCCACCATTGTTTCCGTGGCTCGCCAGCTGCTGATCCTGCTGCCCGTAGCATATCTGTTCTCCCTCACGGGAAAGCTGAATATGGTCTGGCTTGCCTACCCCATCGCAGAGATCATGTCCATCACGGTCACGCTGCTTCTGTTTTTCCGACTCTATAAACGGATCATTCGGGATCTTCCGGATTAAATCGTCATTCAAAGGCAGCATTTCTGACAACATATAAAAGTGCAGGCCGCCAATCGGCAGCCTGCACTTTCTATATTCGCAGGACTTCTTTTCTGCGGAAAAGCCACGGCGGTTGCGACAGTCCACCGGACTGTCGCCAAGAGCCGCCTTTCAAGTCTCGCACTATCAAAAAAGCACAGACCGCAAAACTGCGATCTGTGCTTTTTGGTCCGGGTTGCGGGACTTGAACCCACGGTCTCCTGGTCCCAAACCAGGCGCGATACCAAACTTCGCTAAACCCGGGACTGGATAGTATTATACCCAACAAGCTACAAAAATGCAAGCGCTTTTCAGAAAGCCGCAGTTGTAAATATCCCGGATCTATGATATGCTGATACGCAGAAATAGAGCGAGGTAATAGCTATGAGAATGAGAAGAAGAAACAATCTTGAGCCGCGCATGGCGGTCTGCGAATCCGTTTGGATCCATGATCCGGAGGCGCTTCGCGGAAACTGGCGCAGCCTGATGCCCGAATGCCGCGAGCTGCGTGTGGAAGTGGGTTGCGGCAAAGGCAAATTTACCGTTGAAACAGCAGAGGCAGAACCCGATGTTCTGCTGATTGCCATTGAACGTGTACCGGACGCCCTCGTTCTTGCCATGGAAGCAGCCGTCAATAAGGGACTCAAAAATGTATTTTTTGTGTCCCTGGATGCAGCCAATATTGAAGCTTTTTTTGCAGAAAGCGAGATTGATCTTCTTTATATCAATTTCTGTGATCCGTGGCCGAGAAAGAAAAACGCCAAACGACGCCTGACGCACCACACCTTCCTGGAAAAATACAAGCACGTTCTCAAGCTGAACGGTCAGATCCACTTCAAAACCGACAACGCCAAGCTCTTTGAGTGGTCCTTGCCGGAGATGGAATCGTGCTTTCTGGAACTGCGCAATGTCACCCGTGATCTGCACGCCAACGGGCCCGTCGGCATTATGACCGGCTATGAGCAGAAATTCTACGAGCTTGGAACTCCCATCAACCGCTGCGAAGCTGTCGTTGTCACGAAGGCTCCCCGCCCCGCTGATCCGGAACCGGAAGAAATTGATGAAACCGATGGATCCGCAAGTTCAGAAGAAGCATAACAAAAGGCACCCTTTCGGGTGCCTTTTCCTTATCCATATTATTTCTTTTTCTCCGGAATGATGTAGATAAACACCAGAGAGCTGATAAGCAGGAAGAACGGATAGAACAGATTGGGAATGATTTCAAATGCAGAAACATTCACATCCAGCAGACTTGCCGTGGAGATGGCAACGAGCATCTGTGCGCCATAAGGAATGATGCCCTGGAAGATACAGGAGAATGTATCCAGCAGAGAAGCGGTTTTCTTTGCGGAGAAGCCGTATTCCTGTGCCATGTCGCGGGCAATCGGGTTTGCCATAACGATTGCAACTGTGTTGTTTGCCGTTGCGATATCCATTGCACCGACAAGCAGGCCGACGCCGAGCTGGCCGCCCTTTTTGCCGCGGAATACTTTTTTGATCCACGCGAGCAGCGCATCAAATCCGCCGTACTCACGAACCAGCGCACAGATCGCAGAAACAAGGATCGCAACCATCGTGGTTTCAAACATACCGGAAGCGCCTGCACCCATGCTGGCAAGCAGATCAGTAGGAGCCGTAGCGCCGGTCGCAAGCATAATGGCAGAACCGGAAACGATACCGATAATCAGGACAACAAATACATTGATGCCGATAATACCGCCGATCAGGACAAGCACATAAGGAATGATCTGAATCAGGTTATAGTCTTCCATTGCCAGATCAGGATCGCCCTGCGTCAGCGTCAGCACAAGAATCAGAATCAGCGTTGCGATCGCAGCGGGCAGTGCGATTGCAAAGTTTGCACGGAACTTATCCTTCATCTGGCAGCCCTGACCGTTGCAGGCGGCAATGGTGGTGTCGGAAATGAAGGAAAGATTGTCGCCGAACATGGCGCCGCCGACGACCGTGCCGATGCAGAGCGGCATGGAGAAGCCGGATGCCTGCGCAACGGAAACGGCGATCGGCGTGATCAGCGTGATGGTGCCGACAGAGGTACCCATTGCAGTAGAAACAAAGCAGCTGATGACAAACAGAACAGCCACAGCAAACTTTGCGGGAATGATGGAGAGCATGAAGTATGCCACGCTGTTGGCGCTGGAGCGGCCGACAACACCGCCGAAAATACCGGCAGCCATGAAAATCAGGATCATGGTGACAATGTCCTTGTCACCGATTCCCTTGCCCATGAACACGAGCTTCTCATCGAAAGACAGCTTTCGGTTCTGCAGGCAGGCAACCAGCAGTGCAATTAGAAAGGCGACAACAATCGGAATATTGTAGAAGCCCATTTCGATCTTCAGTCCATACTCGAACAGAATACCGAGTCCCAGATAGATAATCAGAAAAACGCCGATGGGAAGCAGCGCTTTTGCATTTCCTTTTTTCATATGATTTCCTCCGATTATTTTTTACGAATCGTTCACTCCTGCCGAAAAAGAAATACTCATTTCGACATACATCTTGCTTTCTCGCAGGATTTTTTACTCCGCCTTTTTCCTTTTGCATTGTATAGAAGCAATTCATAAAAGTCAAGGTTCATTTCCATTATGTACGAAAAATCCATCCAATTCTCCTATTGACAAAACCACATTTGTGTGATATCTGTATTATAACAGTTAATACAGTTGCAAAGGAGGTACTTCATGCTGCATCTGAACTACCGCGATCCACGTCCGATTTACGAGCAGATCCGGGCCCAACTTCAGAAGATGATTCTGTCCGGTGCGATGCTCCCCGGCGAAAAGCTCCCCTCCGTGCGCGATCTTGCCGCACAGCTTGCCATCAATCCTAACACCATTCAGAGAGCTTACCGGGAACTCGAGTCCACAGGCTATATTCTTTCCATCGCAGGAAAGGGCTCATTTGTTGCAGAAACGGCATCGATCCTGACACAAAAGCAGGAAGCCGCCGTCAGTCGTTTTCTTTCCTCCGCGGAAGAATTACGGGAACTTGGTATTTCTGATGAAATGCTGATCGATCTTTTATCAAAGGAAAAGGAGGAAAACATCCATGATTGATGTGAAAAATGTATATAAGCGCTTCGATGATACGACTGCGCTGAATGATCTTTCTTTGCATGCCGCGCCCGGATCGGTCTACGGACTGGTTGGCCCCAACGGCGCAGGCAAATCTACGTTGATGCGTATTCTGTCCGGCATCTACCGTCCGGATTCCGGGCAAGTGCTGATAAACGGTCTGCCGGTTTGGGAGAACGTTGCCGTGAAACAGCGCATTGCCTATATTCCGGATGACCTGACAAATCTCGGAACCGAAACGATTCGTAGCCTCAAAAAGCTCTATGCCGCTCTTTACCCGTCCTTTGACGAAGCACGGTTTCAGAATCTGCGAGAAGTATTTTGCTTGGATGAAAGCAAGCAGCTGCGCCGGTTCTCCAAGGGTATGCAGAAGCAGGCTGTATTTTGGCTGGCACTTTGCTGCAGAGCTGACCTTCTGCTGCTGGACGAGCCGGTTGACGGTCTTGATCCCGTTATGCGCAGGCAGATCTGGAGCCTCATCATGGAGGATGTGGCAGAATATCACACAACCGTGCTGATCTCTTCCCATAATCTGCGGGAGCTGGAGGATGTCTGTGATCATGTAGGCATCATGCATCACGGCAAAATGCTTCTCGAACGCTCTCTTGCGGAACTGCAGGATAACATCGTCAAGGTGCAGCTTGTCACCGATCAGCCGCTGCCGGAAGAGCTTTCCATTCTGCATCAGTCCAATGTCGGCCGCATTCAGACTCTCATTATCCGCGGCAGCCAGGATGCAATCATGGACACTCTTGCCCTCTGCCATCCGATGCTTTGCGAGCTGATCCCGCTTTCTCTGGAAGAGATCTTTATCTATGAACTGGGAGGTGTTGACTATGACGTCCGTGAAATCGTTCTTTGAGCCGGTGCTTTATCGCCGCGATCTGCGTAAAACCGCGCCGCTTTGGGTATGTTATCTGATTCTCTGGCAGTTTATTCTGACGCTTCCGATCCTCAATCAGGGCATTGATCGATATGGCTCCGTCAATTATTACCTGCAGCGCACAGTTCTGAACAGCCTGCTGATCTCCTGCGTCCTCGCTTCCGTCTACGGCCTGGCGATTGCATGGATCGTTTTCGGTGGTCTGTTCCGCGCGAACACTGCCTGCTTTGACGCTTCCCTGCCCGTCCGCCGGGAATCGCAGTTTCAGACGCATTACATAAGCGGCATCACCGTCGGCTTCGGCTCCAACCTCATCATTGCACTCGCGGCCTTTGCCGCCACCGCCGCCAAAGCCGTTTCCGCCGGAATTTCCATACCTTGGCTCTGCTGTGCGCAGTTCTTTATCTATGGCTGCTGTGCTTATCTGTTCTTCTTCAGCTTCGCTGTTTTCCTTTGCATGATCGTGCAGCACATCGCTGCCATGCCCGTTCTCTATGGAATCCTCAATTTCACGGTCTACGGCGTCTGGCTGATCCTGCAGTATCTGCTGACCACCTTCGTCTATGGTATGCCGGACATGATGGACGAAGGCTCCGTCGATCTGTTCTCTCCGCTCGTCCACCTGATGAACGGCGGGCTGGGCGTCACCACAGTCCATGAGACCGCTCCTTCCGGCGAATGGTATGAAAAATCTGCAGAACTGAACGGTGGAAATTACGTGATTGTCCTTGCCGTTGTCGGTATTCTTTTCGCAATCGCTGCCCTGCTTCTCTACCGGAAGCACGAGACGGAGCGCAGCGGCGATGTCATCGCCATCAAAAAGCTCAAGCCCGTTTTTCTCTACTGTTTCTCCATCGGCTGCGGCCTTGTAATCGGTATTCTGCTGGTGGGCGTTGCAGGTATTGAAAACAGTTTCGCCATAACCATTTTCTGTGTCCTACTGGGTGCGTTCCTCGGCTACTTTGCAGCCCGCATGATGATGGCCAAGAGCCTGCGTGTCTTCTCCGGCGCGAAAACCTGGCTCGGCTTCGGTGCCGTGGTACTGGTATTCCTCATCGGTTTCGGTGCCATGAAGCTGGATCTGTTCGGTTACGAAAAGCGGATTCCCGCGCAGGAGGACGTTGCCTCCGTGCAGGTCATGACCAGTTATTATGACCGTGGCAACGACCGTTCCTGCAGCGATCCTAAGGTCATTGAAGAAACTATTTCGCTGCACCGGGCAGTCCTCGACAACAGAAAAGAAGCGGAACGAGTCCGATCCGAAGAGACATATTATGGATGCAACCGTATCACGCTTTCCTATGAGCTCAAAAACGGTAGGACGTTCTCGCGCACTTACCAACTCTGGTGGACGGAAACCGACTCTCCCTGCAACGCCGTATACGAGCAGGCAGGCGAACTTTACAACAGCACCCCGCTGGTGCTTCTGCGCTGTGCGCTGCCTGAGGATGTGACTGCGGCCGATTTCTATAACTGCGCTATAAACGGTCCGGATAAAAAAAAGCCGGAACAATTTACCACCTACATCCTGAACAGCAAAGAGGCGCTGGAATTCTATGAAACCTGCGTTCTGCCGGATCTGACGGAAACCTCTTTGGGCCGCTCCGGTGCTTTCACGCTGCCGCAGAGTCTTGAATCAGAGAAAGCCGCTGCCGTTGCGGAGGATACGCCCGCTTCCGCGCAGATGTACGGAACAACCTTTTATTTTGATCTGAATGTGCAAAAACGCAGTTGCAATATGGATGTAACACCGGATGCAGCCCGCGTCCTCGCCTTCATTGAAAAGCTCGGCGTCTTCTATACGGAAAACATAGAAGACTTCTGCTGCACAAAGTAACTGATATACAAAATCCCGCCCGGAGGAGAATCCTCCGGGCGGGTTCTGTTATTTACTCCTTTTCAGCATCTCGCAGACAATCTTATAAAGCCGCGCCGTGGATGCCACATGCAGCCGTTCATGAACGGAGTGGATGTCTTTCATATCGGGGCCGACGGAAATGCAGTCAAGCTTCGGAATCTTATCGCAGAACAATCCGCATTCCAATCCGCCGTGGGTTGCAAATACCGCGGCCTGCTTTCCGGTCTGCTCGCGATAGATCTCGCAAAACAGATCCCGAAGCGGCGAATCCTTCCGATACGCCCAACCGGGATATGGACTGACAGTTTCCGCTTTGCCGCCCATGCAATCAATCAGCGCAGTCACTCTCTCTACCAGCATCTGTTTCTGCGAAGCGATGCTGGAACGCAGCGCATAGCTGAACCTCAGCTCCGTTTCTCCCAGATGCAGAGGCCCCATATTCAGCGAGGTCTGCACCAGTCCGGGAAGATCCATGCTCATCTCCTGCACGCCATACGGCGAGAGCAGAAGCGTCTGAATGGTTTTTTTCGAATCTGCCTCGCAGACTGCACTTTGTGCAGCTGCATCAGTCAGCGTCAGACAAACGCCGGGATCTGCCGCTGCATACTCCTGCGAAAAGATTTGCTGATATTGCGCAGCCAGAGTCTGAACAGATGCTTCTCTTCCTTTTGGAACAGCAAATGTGGCCTGCGTATGATTCGGGATCACATTATCCAGCGTGCCGCCGTCCATTGCGCAGAGGCGGATCTGCATCTCGCTGCTGATGCGATACAGGAATCTGCTCATCAGCTGATGGGAGCTTGCCCTTCCCTTGTCAATATCCGCACCGGAATGACCGCCGAGCAGCCCCGAGATGTCCGCCGTGAAATAAGCCGCATCCGCGTCGATTGTTTCTCTTCTGACCGGCAGCACACAATTCATCCGCACACCACCCGCGCAACCGACTGTGACCACGCCCTCTTCCTCGGAGTCAATGTTTATGAGCTTTCTGCCGCTTAAAACAGAAGGATTCAGCGCCTTCGCTCCGTCCATTCCCGTTTCTTCGTCAACAGTGAACACCGCTTCCAGCGCAGGATGCTGCAGGGTATTGTCATCCAAAATTGCCAAAACAAGTGCAATCGCCACAAGATTGTCTCCGCCGAGCGAAGTTTTCTCTGCCCAGATCCATTCTCCATCCGTTTTCAGTCGAACCGGCTGCGTTTTCATGTCAACGGTACAGTCCGCCGTTTTTGCGCAGACCATATCCAAATGCCCCTGCAGGATGATCGGCTCCGCCAGCTCAAAGCCGGCCGACGCCGGCTTATAAATCACGATGTTATTCACCGCATCCTGAAGCACCCTCAGTCCGCGCTCTTGGGCAAAACGAACACAGAGGTCGCTGATTGCCTTTGTGTTGCCGGAGCCATGGGGCACAGAGGAAAGATATTCAAAGAATTCAAAAACCTTTTTCGGTTCGCAGTCTTTTAGTACACCCATTGTATAATCCCTTTCGCAATCGTCTTACTAACTAGTAATACCATTATAACTTCTTCCAAACAAATAGCAAGCGTCGGGAACACTCCCGGCAAAGGACGGACATCTTCCACGCGTACACGGATTTTCTGTTTCCTCCGGAATGAACGGAGCGCGAAATTTCCTGCCAAACACACAAGGCCCGTTCCGCAGCCGGTCAAGGGGTTATCGGTATACTTGCCTGCCCGACCGATCTTATTCACAGAATATCCCGTACATCATTGCCGTGCTCTTTATACAACAAACGCCCCGTGAAGGATTCCCTTCACGGGGCATTGATTTAGTATTCGCCCTGACCGCCGCCTGCAAAATAGCTTTGCAGTTCAAACGGAGAAAGAATGCCGCGGTCGGTCACAATGCCGGTGATCAGTTCCGGCGGTGTCATATCGAAGGCCGGATAATAGCCCTTCACACCCTCCGCCGCCGTGCGAACGCCCATAGCCTGCAGGGAATATTCCGGGTCACGCATCTCGATGGTGACGGAATCCTTTGTCGGATGTCCCCGATCCGGGTCACCCGTCACATAGACGGGAACGCCGAAATGTTTCGCGCAGATGGCAATCTGCAGCGTGCCGACCTTGTTGACAACATGACCATCGAGACAGATGGCGTCTGCCGCGCAGGTGAACACATCTACGTGTTCCCGCTCCATGACGAACGCAGGCATATTGTCCGTGATAACCGTCACATCAAAGCCCATGTCCCGGCAGACCGTGGCGGTCAACCGTGCGCCCTGAAAATACGGCCTTGTTTCCGGACAGAACAGCCGGATGTTTTTTCCGGACAGCCGTGCGTGCTTGAGCATCATGCCTACGATGGTTTCGCCGAAGCACTGGGTCATGACCGTACCATTCTGCGGAAACCGCTCCACAAGATATTTTCCGATTGTATCAATTTTACTGTACCGAACATTATTGGCGCGCACGGCGTGTTCCCGGATCGCATAATCGACGCGCTCCCCCGCCTGAAGAGCTGTCTTTGCCGCCTGCAGACTACTGTCGCAGATCAGCTGCATCCGTTTCGCCGTGGTGGGTCTTGCGTTGGCAATCACCGAGGCAGCGGCAGTCAGATAATCCACCTGCGCCTGCTCCGTCATGTTCCGGCATTCCCATGCCGCCAGTGCCATTCCCATAGCAGCAGCCGTATAAGGCCCTGCCGACTGCGTGACCATATCGGCAATCGCCTGCGCCACTTCTTCGTGGCGAAGGCAGGATACAAAGGACACTTCCGTCGGATAGACGCGGCGGTCAAGAATCCGCACAGCGCCATCTTCGTACCATGCTACATTTTCGTATTGCAGCATGAAGGCAAGGCCTTCATCAGCTCTGTGTTCCATGCTCACATCTCCCCGATGATTCTCTGCATATATGCGCTGAACTTTTCCGCCACCGCATGTCCTGTTTCGTTGACTTCTTCTGTAGTCAGCGCATTCTGCGTCACGCCCGCCGCCATATTTGTTACGACCGAGAACGCCAGCACCGGCAGGCCGCAATGAGCTGCCGTCAGAGCCTCCTTGACCGTGGACATGCCGACGGTATCACCGCCGAGAATACGGATAGCGCGGATCTCGGCAGGCGTTTCAAACTGCGGTCCGGGCATGAAGAAGTATACGCCCTCATGCACACGAAGTCCGCTGTCTTCTGCCAGCTTTTTTGCGAGGGCACGCAGTTCGGGATCGTACATTCTCGTAGTATCAAAAAAGCGAGGGCCGAATTCGTCCACATTTTTGCCGCGCAGCGGACTCGCACCGTTCAGCTTGATATGGTCGGAAATGATCATAATATCACCGGGACGGAAATCTAAATTCACGCCGCCCGCGGCGTTCGTCAGAATCAGCGAACGGATGCCGAGCAGCTTCAAAACCCGCACCGGGATAGAAAGCTGCTCAAAATCGTAGCCCTCGTAGCTGTGGAATCTGCCGGACATACATACGACTTTTTTGCCGGAAATTCTGCCGAAGATCAGCTTGCCGACATGATCCGGCGCTGTGGAAACAAGGAAGTTCGGAATATCGCGGTAATCGATCTCCACCGGCTGCTCGATGGACGCCGCCATGGGGCCGAGGCCCGAGCCTAAAACGATACCGATTTCCGGCTGAAACGGCATCCTTTCTGCAATATAATCTGCGCTGACTTTGTAAAACTCAAACGGTTCGTTCATTTCGCATACTCCTTTATGATCGCTTCGCAGCCCTCTTTTATTTCGTCATAGACCACATCAAAATGACCGTAATACCATGGATCGGAAACATCCTCCCGGCGAAGCTTTCTCACCTTGTTTTCTGAATCGGAGCCGAAAATCCGAAGCATGCCGCGCATATTTCGCTCGTCCATGCCAAAGAACAGATCATACTTCTCATAATCCTTCTTCGTCAGCAGCACCGCCCGGTGTCCCTTTGCTGAAAGTCCGTGCTTTCTGAGTTCAGCCTCCGCTTCCGGATAAATCGGGTTACCGATTCCGTTCCAGATTTCCTCCGTGCTGGTGGCGCAGGAAGAAACTGAAAACCGGTCCTGAAGCCCGTTCTTTTGTATCAGATCCCGGAAAATAACCTCCGCCATGGGACTGCGGCAGATATTGCCGTGGCAAATAAAAAGCACTTTTATCATAATCTCTATATCCCTTCATAAGCCTGAAAAA
>JAEDKB010000173.1 GCA_016296045.1 Oscillospiraceae bacterium | reverse complement strand
CTTCTAAGCAGTGGGTCCGGAGTTCGAGTCTCTTCAGGCGCGCCACGATATGGCGGGTATAGCTCAGTTGGCTAGAGCACCGGATTGTGGTTCCGGGCGTCGTCGGTTCGAGTCCGATTACCCGTCCCATTTTATGCAGACGAACCAATGCGGATTGGTTCGTCTGCGTCAATTCGCACTGGGATGTAGCCAAGTGGTTAAGGCAACGGACTTTGACTCCGTCATCCGCAGGTCCGACTCCTGCCATCCCAGCCATTCTTAATTCCATATGATCCATTAGCTCAGTCGGTAGAGCACCTGCCTTTTAAGCAGGGTGTCTGCAGTTCGAATCTGCAATGGATCACCAGCAAAAAAGCACTTGCAAAAGCAAGTGCTTTTTTGGGCAGACTGTTTCATGTTAATCATTTTATCTTCTTTTTTGCCCGTCTGTGTCCGATAACCTTGAAGAAGCTCAATTTTCTGCTCATGTAAAGCGGCTGTTATCCCATTATCAACAGATGGCCATACTCATCGGTTTATCCATCTCACCACCATATTTCCAGCCTTTCAATATCGACCCCGGTATAGTAGTATCGAATAATTTCTTCCGCCGTTTTTCCTTCCTCTGCCATCGCACCGGCGCCGTACTGGCTCATGCCCACGCCATGACCGTATCCTTTTACCGTCATTGTGACGGTATCTTCCCTGACTGAAAAAGTGATGTTGGCAGAGCGGAGACCATACAGATTGCGGAAGGTTCTACCCGCAATTTCCACACCGCCGAGCGTCATTTTGATGATACCTCCGGCTTCGCTTCTCTCCACATCGCGAAACCATGCGGCGGGATCTCCCTCCAACACCGCATCCTTGTATTTTTCAAGGAAAATCTCTTTGAATTCCTCGATTGTCAGCGTGGCGTGCGTCTCAAACTTGCTGTCATTTTCATCCCAACGGCTTTCAACCGAAACCAGATACGGCACTGTGCTGCCCCAGACATCAGCGGCATTCTCTGTTCTGCCGGACGAAGTTGAATGAAAAATTGCTGAAATGGGATTGCCCTTGTAAGTGATGAATTTCCCGTCGGTTTCTTTGACGGCTTGTTCGATGTAAGCATGATATGTTTCATAGCCGTCACCCCATTTTTCCTTTTGCGCAGCTTCATCTGCATAAGCCTGGCAATGCGCATAATTGGCGCATATATCGGCGTTTTCGTGGCTGGCTCTGTCGGGATGCTCCTCACGGATCCGCTTTTTATAAATCGCGTTAGTGCGCGCCGCAATAGCCTGCGCTTTCAATGCTTCCATCGGATAAGACGCCGGCATCTCAGCCGCTACGACATTGACAACATATTCATGTAAAGTCAATTCAACCACCTCTTCACCGATCAGCACTTTTATGGGTTGATTGTCGGATAATACGTCCGGTTCGGTGAAAATGACGATGCCCTGCCTTTCTTCAGATTCTGCGGGCGGCTGCGTATTTTTCTCGTCTTCTTGTGTTTTTTCTTCTTTTAAGATGGAAATCATGCACAGCGGCATCAGAAAGATAATCGCACATACGATCAGTGCCGATGTCAGTTTTTTCATTTGATTTCTCCTATTTGCAGGATAATACTTGTTTTCCTGCATTTATTCAAATTATTCCTTGACTTATCAGATATTATGTGTTAATATGTGAATACTATTATTTTATTATTGCATTTTTTAGGAGTTGTTTTATGCCTTACAATGATTTCAGCGAATACATTGATACCATATGCCAAACGCTTCCGGAATATGCGCGCATCGACGCGGAGGACTACGTTCGATACGGCGTCAAGCGCGGACTGCGCAATGCCGACGGAACCGGCGTCATGGCCGGCGTCACCAAGATCGGTGACGTTCACGGATATGAGATGGTCAACGGCGAGCGCAAACCTGTGGAAGGAAAGCTCTATTACCGCGGTTATGACGTGGAACAGCTCATTGAAGGATTTACCGCTGACAACCGTTACGGTTTTGAAGAAACGGCTTATCTGATTCTGTTCGGCAAGCTGCCGAACAAGGATGATCTGGATAAATTCACAACGATTCTGAACGAATGCCGTGAGTTGCCGCGCTACTTTACAGAGGATATGATTATCAAAGCGCCTTCGCGCAACATTATGAACAAATTAGCGCGTTCGGTGCTGGCCATGTATTCTTATGATGATAATCCCGATGATCTTTCTCCGGCCAACATTGTCCGGCAGTGCCTTGAGCTTATTGCTCGCTTCCCGATCATTGTGGCGCATGCTTATCAGGTTAAACGCCACGAATATGATAACAAGAGCATGCATATCCACAACCCGAAAAGCGGTCTGAATTCCGCACAGAATCTTTTGCGCCTGCTGCGTTCTGACAAAGCGTTCACCGAAGAAGAAGCACATCTTATTGACATCAGCCTGGTTCTTCACGCGGAACACGGCGGCGGCAATAACTCCGCCTTTACCTGCCGCACCTTATCGAGCACGGGCACCGATACCTATGCCGCTATTTCTTCGGCTGTCGGTTCTCTGAAAGGCTTCCGCCACGGCGGCGCCAACCTGAAGGTGCTTGAAATGGTGGATCATTTCAAAGCGAGCGCTGCCAATCCATATGACGAAGGTGCGTTAAAGGATTTCCTGCGCAAGGTGCTTCGAAAAGAAGCCGGCGATGGCAGCGGCCTGATTTACGGCATGGGTCACGCCATTTACACGCTCTCTGACCCGCGCGCAAAGATTCTGCGCAACCACGCAGAATCTCTCGCGGAACAGAAGGGTATGCTCGATGAATTCAATATTTACCGCAATATCGAGCGTCTCACTCCGGAGATCATCGCCGATGTCAAGGGCGAGGAAAAGCCCATGTGCGCCAATGTTGACCTGTATTCCGGATTTGTTTATCAAATGATGGGCATTCCGTCAGAGGTTTACACACCGATCTTTGCCATTTCGCGCATCGTCGGTTGGAGTGCCCACCGCATGGAAGAAGTCCTCACGCAAAACCGCATTATTCGTCCCGCCTATAAGTCTCTCTTTGAAGAGCATGCATATATACCTCTCTCCGATCGCTGATTATCATCGAAAGGTTGTTGGATTATGACCAAAAAACAAGCATCTCACATCGTTGATTCACTGGAAAGTATTTATCCGGATGCGGTTTGCTCCCTGGAATATGAGGAACCGTGGCAGCTTTTGATTGCTGTACGTCTTTCAGCGCAATGCACGGACGCCAGAGTGAATAATGTGACGAAAATCCTCTTTGAAAAGTTCCCCACGCTTCAGTCGCTCGCTGACGCGTCAGTAGAAGAAATTGCAGAAATTATCAAGCCATGCGGTCTTTATAAAATCAAAGCGCGGAACATCAAAGAGACCTGCCGCGTCCTATGCTGCGATTTTGGCGGCGTTTTACCCAACAATATGGAGGCGCTTTTGACGCTGCCGGGAGTCGGCCGGAAAACAGCCAATCTCATTTTGGGAGACATTTACGGCATTCCTGCCGTCGTATGCGACACGCATTGCATCCGCATCACCAACCGTCTCGGCATGATCAATGTCATTGATCCTCATAAAGCAGAGCTTTCGCTGAAGGAGCTTCTGCCACCCGAACGCTCCAATGATTTCTGCCACCGCCTGGTGTATCATGGGCGGGATGTATGTACCGCCCGGACGAAGCCCTATTGTGACAGATGCTGTGTAAGCAATATCTGTGCCCGGAATGGGGTAGAAGATGAGAAAGGAAAGAAATGACATGGGAACTGCAGTAGTAACCCTGAAAAAAGGAGAGGGCCGCTTTCTGAAATCCGGCGGACTCTGGATCTACGATAATGACATTGCTTCTGTGATGGGCAGCTTTGAAAATGGAGACCTGGTGATAGTCCATGACTTTGACGGATATGGTCTGGGCCGTGGTTTTATCAATCTGAATTCCAAAATCCGTATTCGTATGATGACACGGAATAAGGACCAGGAGATCGATG
>JAEDKB010000172.1 GCA_016296045.1 Oscillospiraceae bacterium | reverse complement strand
ATTTCATAAAAAAACACCGTCCATATGTAATGTCGATCCTGATAAATCATCTATCAAGCATTGATACACACATTATGGACAGTGTTTTTTATAATTATACGGTTTTTGCGCAAAATACCTTCATACCGGACATTATTTTGCAAGCCGCCTGCGCCGCAGCCTCTGTTTCAAAGATGCCGAACACGGCTGAGCCGCTGCCGGTCATCTGCGCCCCAAGAGCGCCGCCGTCAAGCATCACGGATTTGATTTCGGCAAGTTCGGGGAAGCTGTCTGCCACAGCCTGTTCAAACACATTGCACAGGCAGGCACCAACGGCAGCTTTATCACCGCAGCGAAGCGCTTGGCACATTGCCGCGGTATCCGGCCGCTTAGTAATCGTGACCGCATCGAGCTTCGCAAAAAGCTCCGGTGTGGAAAATGCCGCATTCGGTTTGCAAACGGCGAAGTACATCTGCGGCGCATCGGGAAGCCTTGTCAGGCGCTCTCCCCTGCCTTCCGCCAGCGCCGTTCCGCCCAGAACGCAAAACGGAATATCCGAGCCAACCTTGGCGCCAAGGGCGCACAATTCCTGCGTTGAAAGCGGCGCATTCTTCCACTCGTTCAGCATCCGTAAAACCGCAGCCGCATCCGCGCTGCCGCCGCCCAGACCTGCCTGCGAGGGGATTTGTTTATAGATTCGGATCGAAATACCGTCCGGCTCCCATCCAATCGCGTCAAAGAACACCCGTGCCGCCTTCCACGCCAGATTTCGTGAATCGCACGGAACACCGTCAGCATCACAGAACATCTGCCATAGCTCGCCGGTATTCAGTTCCAGCGTGATATCATCGTGCAGCGAAATTGTCTGCATGACGGAGCAAAGATCATGATAGCCGTCTTCACGTTTGCCGAGAACATCCAGCGTCAGATTGACCTTGGCAAACGCGCACCCGGTCAGCGTAATCATTTGATCTTTCTGCCCTCAAGATAGTATCTCTTTTCACGGCTGTGACCCATCGAGAAGGTCTTTCTGGGCAGAATGCCGTCTGCAATCACGCCGCGGAAGAGCTGGCTCTTTTCCATCGCCGGAAGCAGGAAACCGATTGCGTTCTCCTGCTTTGCAAGCGTAATCAGCGCATCGTCGTCATGGATGTAGTCGATATCGCCCGCATTTTCTTTCAGATAGCTGTCAAGGAAGCCCTGCAGCACACCGACTGCAAGCTGGCTCTTGGACTTGTCCAGAGAAATCGTGCCGGATTCTTCGCCGATGTACCACTTGACCTCAAAGCCGCCGTCGGCACAGGCATCCTTCTTGAGCGCGGCAAGCAGCGCCTTCGGATCGCACTTGGTAATGATGCGATGGATCGGCTCAAAAACCTGTGCCTCGTCATGGATGTTTTCTAATTCGACCAGGGCAAAGCGCGCCGGATGGTTGGAAAGATCAACTCCGGGGTTGTTTGCCTTGAGCTCTTCGTAGCAGGACTTTGCAGTGGCAAGAGAGTGGTTGCCGTCTCCGACGGCAAAGACCATGGGTACGCCGTCCAGATCGGCATACTTTTTGCCGACATTTGCGGAATACTCCGTCAGACGGGCATTAAAAGCCTCCGCCTCAGCGCCGTCAACCAGCCAGCCGGCAATATGGTTGCCGCCCTCCATCAGTTCAAAATCATACAGCTTGGTCAGGTCGGATTTCTTTTCGGCAATCGGCTCAATCAGAACCTTATCATGGTCATCGCAAAGCATCAGGATATGCGGCAGCTCAATGGGTGCATCCCGACGAACGCGCATACGCGGCGGAATACGCTCAACAACCGTGCGTTCCGTTGCGCGGATCGCGGAGGTGGAGCCGGTAGAATAGTCATAAGCATCCAGATCGACCATGCCCACCAATCCCTTGCGGATCGAGCCGTTTTCAAGGGTACGCTCAACATAAACAAGCGCATTCTGATAGGTTTTAAAAACGTTCTTTTTCAGATACTCCGCCATCGTCGCGTTAATGAGCGCCGTATGTTCCGCTTCCTTCTCGGTGCCGAGCTCCGCCTCGGGGAGAATCAGATTGATCGTGGAGGGTGCGCCCTCCGCATTCTTACGGACGCGTTCCCAATAGGCAGGATCGGACGTAAACTGATCGCAGGCAATGACTGCCCACTTTTCCATGGACGCAACCTCGGGGAACAGGATATCAGCCGGCATAAAAGCATTCATAGTATCAATCTACCTTTCAAAAAATTTTTAGGGTTGCTTACAAATTTTATTATATCGAAGTTTCCCGATTTTGTATAGCCCCTTTCCAAAAAAATGCTCCGTGATTTTTGACAAATTTCGTTAAAAGATTTGCGTATAGTGACGGAAAAAAATGTCCATACTATGTTCAGCACAAAAACAGGAGGATGCAACATGGATACTTTAGCGCTGATTTTGAGCATTATCGGTTCCATCAACTGGGGACTTGTCGGTATCTTCCGGTTTGACCTCGTGGCATGGCTGTTTGGCGGTCAGACCTCCGTCGTCAGTCGGATCATCTACACGATCGTCGGTCTGGCAGGTCTCTGGTGTATTTCCCTTCTCTTCCGCAGAAACGTGCTTACAAGCGCGGAGGACGCATAAAAAATCAGGTGCAGATCAAACACTGCACCTGATTTTTTTCTGCAACAGGTAAACATATCAGAGTTTTTCTCCCTGTTTGCGATTTGTCCCGAGAACCACATCATTTTGCAGCAAAAACAGCGCGAAAAGATTCGGAAACGCCATCAGCGCATTTAAAATATCCGCCATCTCCCACGCGGCATTGACAGACAGATACGGCCCCAGAAAAACTGCCGTCAGATAGGCGATCCGATATGCTTTTTGCACACGCTTCCGATTCGTCAAATATCGCAGGCAGCTTTCTGCATAGAAGTTCCACCCGATGATCGTTGCAAATGCAAAAAACACAAGGCAGACCATCAGAATAAAAGAGGACAGGCTCTCCGCCCACGGCAAGCCGGCACGCCACGCCTGATCGGTCAGTCCGACACCTTCTGTCGGCATATTCCACGCGCCGGTCACAACCAGGCACAAGCCGGTCATAGTGCAAATTACGATCGTATCAATAAAAGTACCCGTCATGCTGACCAAGCCCTGCCTGACAGGATCCCGTTCGCCGGAAGCACCCGATGCGATTGCCGTAGAACCAAGCCCCGCCTCATTGGTAAACACACCCCTGCCGATTCCCATACGCATTGCCATTTTCAGGGATATCCCCGCCGCAGCGCCCAGAACGGCTTTGGGGGAAAAGGCACTTCGGAATATCAGACGGATTGCAGACGGAATCCTCTCTGCACAGCAAACCAGCAGTATCACCGAGCAGATCACATATGCCGCGGACATCAGCGGCACGAGCATCTCGCAGACCTTTGAAATACGCTTGACTCCGCCAAGCAGGACGGCTGCGGAGGCTCCTGCAACGATTGCCCCGCTTAGCACAATCGCCCAGGAATAGCTTCGGGTGCCGATTTGAAACGCGACCGGCGAAGAAAAAAAACCGTCCACCGCAGAGGTGATGCTATTGACCTGCGTGACGGTTCCGACCCCCAGCACTCCCGCTGCCGCTCCGATTGCGGCAAACGTAAGCGCAAGCCATTTTTTCTTTTTTCCCAAGCCAAGCTCAATATAGCAAAACGGGCCGCCAAACCATTTCCCGTCTACTTTCTTCCGATACTTTACGGAAAGGAACCCTTCTGCATACTGCGTCGCCATGCCGAAAAAAGCCGCAATGAGCATCCAGAAAAGCGCTCCGGGGCCTCCTGTGCTCAGCGCAGTTGCCACGCCTACGATATTCCCTGTTCCGATGGTCGCCGCCAACGCCGTACATAACGCCGCATAAGGCGAAATACCGCTCCCCTGCTCCTGAGAGCAGCTCAAACGCAGTGCCTTTCCCAGTTTTCGAAATTGAATTGCCCGCAGCCGCACCGTAAACAAAATTCCGGTGCCTACAAACAGCGCCATCATCGGCCAGCCCCA
>JAEDKB010000011.1 GCA_016296045.1 Oscillospiraceae bacterium | reverse complement strand
TTCTTTCTAGCCATTATAAAAACCTCCAATGTGGTGCTTCTATTCTACACCACATCGGAGGTTTACACAAAGTTTGGGATGGTCTCACAAAAATCCGTTTATCAACTGACTGTAGTATAAGACGCCCGGTTTTTATCCTCAATTTTTTCACCCGTTCTGTCCAAATGCAATTAAGCTGAAGAAGAAAATAATTCCGTCTCTTCCGTCATACTCCATGCCGCATTTCTCGGCAAGGTCTTTCACATAAATGCAGTACGCCGACATACAGGAATACCGCTCTTGGGGATCTTTGCAGGGCCTTCCTTCGCGCATAGCACACGGTGAACACAGCATACAGCTGCCGCAGCCTGCCAGAAGACTTTCTCCGCAGTCCGCTTCGATCTTGCGTTTCAGCTCATGCGCTGCCTGATTGTGCGCCAGCTTTGCCTGACGGACAGCTTCTTTATCGTGAACGTCTGGCAACTCCCACTTGCTTTGCAGCACCAACGCATATTGATACTGCAAAATGCGTGCCCTCATTTCCTCCGGCGTTCCGCACTCCGGCGGGCAGGAGTAATTCGCGCCATACTGCCCGCAATAGTTTTCCTCGCAGAATGGACGGAATTCCGGCTTAAAAACGATCTTCTTTGTTTCAATGACGCAAGCAGCGGAAAACAGCTTCTTTTCCGCCGCCTGCGTCAAAATTTTATCTGTCATTGTTATTCCTCCAAGAAAGCAATCAGCTCATCCATCCCCGTTCCTTCGATGGAACTGATTTCGAAGACTGGGTCAGCTCCTGTCAGCTCCAAAAGCTCGTGCGCCTGTGAGATCTGCTTTTGCGTCGCAAGATCTGTCTTGGTCACAACGCCGATCACCGGAACGGAAAATGCGGATGCCTGTCCGGGAGAGTACATAAAGCGCTCCTGCGTTGGGTCAAGCAGGAAAAGCACCGCCTCCGTATCCACAGCTGTCACCATGAGACTTCGCAGATAGGAACGATGCTCCAGGTATTCCCCCGGCGTATCGATCGTATGGTTGACAACCTCAAGCGCCTGTGTCTTTTTATAGTCCTGCTTGAGTCCGTTGAGACGCTGACAAAGCGTCGTTTTCCCGCAGGCAACAGACCCGACCAATATGATCTTCTTCATGTGCGTGTGATCTCCACCGGCGTAAAGCGCAATATCTCTGTCAGCACGCGCAGAACGTCCTTGAGTGCTGCCTCGACACTCGCCGTATCGCCGCTGATGACCAGCGATCCGTTGAAGCGGTCAACAAACACCACCTCGACGTTTGCTGCCTTTGTAGCGGCATCTGCACCGATAATGGCAGCTTCGCTGGGCGTGATGGTCATGATACCCAAGGCACCCTTCACGTCGCCGATCACACCGAGCTTTTTATAGAGGGAATCGTCCGGGTTTGAGATCAAATGCGCCAGCGTCACCTGTTTGCCCGGAACAAATTCCTGAATAATCCTCTGTTTGCCGTCCAGTTCGACCATGATCGTTCTCCGTTCTTACATCAGCGTTTCCAGCAGCTCCGGATGCGGACTTGGAATCACCACATAGGACACCAGCATTCCCTCCGCGTTGGGCGTATGCGTTCCGCAGGCGATTGCCTCGCGCACCGCCGCGACCTCACCGGTGAGAACAACAAAGGACTTTCCGCCGATGCCCGTGCCGAGGCGCACTTCCACGAGGTCAACATCCGCTGCCTTGACCGCGGCATCCGCGCCGTAAACGGAGGCGGTAACGGAGTAGAATTCCATCACACCGATGGCCTGCATGGACTCCGGATAGTTCGTCATATTGATGGCTTTGACCACCTGCGGATGAATATTGGGAATCACGCATTTATCCACCACATGATTCTCACCCGTCCTGCAGCCGGAATCAATACTTGCCTGCACCGCAGCGACCTCGCCGGTGAAGAGCATATAATACTTTCCCGGGCAGCCCGCCTTGGCAAATACCATAGAGACATCGGCGGTCTTGAGGACGATATCCGCCACCTCGACGCCCTTTGCAATACTGTTTAGTTCCAAAAATCCAATCGATTGCATTTCTCTCCACCTCAATCTCTCGTAATCGTCACGCTGTCAGTGATCGCGCTGACCCGTCCTGAAATACTCGCGTGAATGTTGGTGCCGAGTGCGCCCTCTCTGGGTTTAGCGATCAAATCGCCCCTCTTCACGCGCTCGCCGACCTGAACAACCGGCTCAGAGGGTGCTCCAGCATTCATTTTCAGCGGAATGCGTACTTCGTCCGGCTCCTCGTAGATCAGCTCCCTGATGTCATAATCATAATACCTGTGGACTCCAACACGCGCGGCAAGCCGCTCAGATGGCACCTTGCGTTCTTCACGCAGCGGATTGACCGTCCACTCGCTTTCCTTGCGTTCATAGCGAATACCAGCTGCTCCCAGCTCGCGCTTGATGAGGGAATTGATCTTTCTCGGCTGTAGTCCCATCGGGCAGGCATAAGCCTCACAGACGCCGCACTCGCAGCAAAGCTGTGCGTTGCGGACGTCGGGGTCGTTCAAAAGCTCCTTGATGCCGATGCCGACCGCCACCTTCCGCATGATCTTATGCGGCTCAAGCGGATGGCCGAGCATATGACGAGGGCAGAGCTGAGAGCAGGTCGTACACTGAATGCACGCAGAGCGTGCGCGATTGAGCATCGCACGAACCGAAACGGCGTTCTGTCGGGCATGGTAACCGTCGGCAGGAAGCACCAGAATGCCGGAGGTCGTCTTGGTAACGACCGCCGTATCGACATTGTCAATGGGCTTTCCCATCATGGGACCACCGGCGATGAGGTAATATTCGTCGCTCTTCGCACCACCGGCAAGCTCGATGCAACGCTTGATCGGCGTACCGATCGGCACACAGAGCACCGTCGGGTGATTGACCTCGCCTGTCACGGTCAGATACTTTTTAACAAACGGGTGCCCCTGCATCGCCTGATAGACAGAATAGACCGTGGCGAGGTTATCGACCACAGCCCCCACCTCGCTCGGCAGCCCCGCGGGGGGAACGACACGCCCTGTCACCTCATGGACGATGGTCTGCTCGTCACCGGCGGGGTAAAAGCTGTCAAATAGATGTAATTCAACCGGGGCATTTTGCTCCGCGATTGCCTTACGCAGTGCAGCGATCTCCTCGGTGTAGTGTTCCTTGAGGCCGATGACCGCGTGCGGGATCGACAGCTCACGGGCAAGTGCGCTGACAGCTTCGACGATCTCACGCGCCTTGTTGCACATGAGATAGCGGTCTGTCCGCAGCAGCGGCTCGCATTCCGCGCCGTTGACGATCAAATATTCAAAATTACCCTTTAATTTGACATGGGTGGGAAAACCCGCACCGCCGCAGCCGACCACACCCGCCGCCGCGATCTGCTCCAACAAATTCATCTGTCACCGCCCCCTGCGTTTCTCACGATTTTGTTCTCTTCTTCGCCGCTTCCCGCTCAAGCTCCACCGTATCGATGATGCCGACGATCGCCATATCAGCAGGAACGTCATCGCGTCCAAACGCTTTACGCGCCGTGCTGCCGGAAACGACCAGCACCTGTTCACCGACACCCGCCCCAACGATATCCGCCGCGACATATGTCTTGTCGGGATTCGGGTCATTTTCTTCCTTGACCACCATCAGCTTCAGGCCCTCTAAATTCGGGTCCTTCTTAGTCGCCCATACATGGCCGACCACTCTGCAAATAATCATAGGTGACCTCCGTTAACTTTCTTCACTGCGATACGCGCTTTTGAAAAAACATCCTGCGCGGACGGTGTGAGGATCGCACCGCGGGGAACGATGACCTCGTCCTGATGCTCTGAAGCCAACTTTAACGCAATTTCTTCTGTGATAAGACTGCTGAAATTGGGCCGCGCATTTCCGGTGGGAACTGCAGCAATTTGCGGCTGAAACTTAGCGGGCTTTACCGGCAGCACCTTCGGCTGATATAACCGCTCCGCCGTGAGCATTTTGGCACCGTAGCCCTGAATGGTGCGAACGTATTCCTCCAACTTCGCGTACAGCCCCGTACTGCCCTTTCCCGCGTATTTGCGGTGCGGCAGACCGCTTTCCAGCAGATCGACCTCTTTCCCCGCAAGCAGCGCCGACAGAACGGCGCAGCACGCCGCGTCGTCTGCTCTGCCTAACGCAATATCCGCAAGCTGCAAAAGGGACAGCTGCGTAATGACGACTTTTTCGTAACGAAGAATATTCTTACTCGCTTCATACTCGGAAAGCGGACAAAGCTGCACACCCTCCGTTAGCTGCGGCGGGACCTCTTCGCTTGCTCCGACTACAAGTATTTTCGCTTTTCCGTCATTCTGCACGGTGGGTGCAACGGCACCCATACGGGCAAAAAGCTCCGCTGCGACACGCTCCACGATCTGTTCCAGTTCTTTTTCGTTCATACGCTTCACCCGCGCTTCACAATCATTCCGGTCGTATTGCCGTCCACCAGCGCCGCATTCGCTTCGTCAAAGTCCACATGGACGGCAAGCTTCGATGCCTGCTTTACCCGCACGATGACCGAATCCAGCGTGATCGGGCGCTCCGTCTGCAGGCGGATGGAAAGTACCTGTCCGTCCGTTACCCCGTAATGCTTTGCGTCCTCCGGCGTCATGTGGACGTGCGCCTGCGCAACGATAGTGCATTCCTTTGCCTCTAAAATGCCCTCAGGTCCGATGATGAGCATATCGGCTCCGCCGACAAGATCACCGCTGAGGCAAACCGGCACCTTGATGCCGAGCGTACGGCTGTCCGTCGCCGAAACCTCGACCTGCACCTGTTTTCTGACCGGTCCGAGAACGGCGACGTTGGCGATCTCGCCCTTCTGCGTCACGAGCTTGACGCGCTCGCCGGACAGGAATTCGCCTGGCTGACTCAGATCCTTCTTTTTCGTCAGCTGATATCCTCTGCCGAAAAGCTTCTCCAGCGCCTCCTGTGTCAAATGCACATGGCGGGCGGAGACCTCAACGGGAATCTGTTCGGACGTTTCAGTACAGCCGCCTGCTACAGCAAGCTTTGACTGAGCAAGAACGCCAGCGACAATGTCCCGTATATCTTTTTCACTGTAATAGTTCATGCGCTTTCTCCTAATCGTAATACCCCGCCGCCTTGCGGCAGAACAGGATATAGACACAGCTTGACAAGCGATTGAGCCCCTCGATGAGATCCATACGGCTGCAATTGCCGCTTGCATCCATGAACGCCGCAGCGGCATAAAGTTCTGTTTCCCTCACCTGCGTGCGCAGGCGGTTGAGAGACACGCACAGCCGCCCCATACGGTAATCTGGCACGGGATGGTCGATTCCCAGCGTCTCTTTGACATGGTGGGACGCTCTTCGGATGTCTCTACTGTCCATGCCGAGGAGCTTCACCTCGCCAAGCGGCTCATCCTTCACCTCGCAGGCAAGAATTTTGCGGATGTATTCCAGCATTTCCTGCAGTGCTTCGGCGATCTGCGGATCGTTCTCCTTCATCGCTGTCAGCTGCACATCCATGAGCTGTGCCATCAGCGAATCCAGTCGTCCGCGGAATGCGATACGCGGGTCCGTCTTGGGGACGAGGAGATTGCCGCGCAGATGCGTCATCCCCTCGCCTTTTTCCGTCATTTTCTCGCCTGTAAGCGCGTTTTGGAAATATACCCTTCCGTTATGCGTCGGAAGCGGCGTTACGGTCATTGTCCGGGAGGGCTTTTCCTGCCGGGTACGGCACAGCGAGATGTCATGCTCACGCAGGAAATCATTTGCTGCCGGAGTAACGATCACCCCGTCGTCTATGTAATATGTCAGCTCATGCGTGCTGTTCCAATGCGCACGAAGCTCTACAACACTCAGTACCTTTGCAGCGATTTTGCCCACCGCCTTTCCTGTTGTTTATGCTTACTTATCGCTGCTCTTGAGCGTGGGGAGAATGAATTCCACATCGTCGTGCGGTCTGGGGATGACATGTACGCTCACCAGTTCGCCGACGCGGGAGGCTGCTGCCGCGCCTGCATCCGTTGCCGCCTTGACAGCGCCGACATCACCGCGCACCATCACGGTCACAAGACCGCCGCCGACTTGTACCTTGCCGATCAGCTTGACGTTTGCCGCCTTGACCATGGCATCCGCCGCCTCGATGGAGCCAACGAGTCCCTTCGTTTCGATCATACCGAGTGCCTGTAAAGTTGCCATTTTATGTTCCTCCATTAAATATATTTTTTGGTTTTGTTATCAGAAATCTGTGCTTACTTGTCGCTGCCTTCCAGCGTGGGGAGAATGAATTCCACATCATCGTGCGGTCTGGGGATAACGTGTACGCTTACCAGCTCGCCGACGCGGGAGGCTGCCGCCGCGCCCGCATCCGTTGCGGATTTCACGGCGCCGACATCGCCGCGCACCATCACGGTCACAAGACCGCCGCCGACGTGTACCTTGCCGATCAGCTTGACGTTTGCCGCCTTGACCATGGCATCCGCCGCCTCGATGGAGCCAACGAGTCCCTTCGTTTCGATCATACCGAGTGCCTGTAAAGTTGCCATTTTATGTTCCTCCATATTTGATTATTTTTATTTGATTTCCGCCCTCTGCGGTCTGTCTCTTTTAATGGCTCAGCCGTGCGATGACTGCACGGGTGATAGCCTCGATCTCCTCTCGGCTGAGTGCGGACGCCGCCTTGTCACAGCAGCAACTGCTGCCAGCTGCGGGTGCGCTGCCGCGCAGGTCGCTGAGCTCCTTGAGTCCGTATGCCACACGGCGGATGTTGATGAGGTTCATCGGTCCCACGTTATCGGATGTTGCGCTGCCGCCGACCGCGCCGCAGCCGAGTGTCAGCGCCGGCTGCAATCCCGTCGTCGCGCCGACACCGCCAAGTGCGCCGGGCGTATTGACCAGCAGGCGAGATACGGGTTTTTTGAGTGCGAACTCGCGGATGACGTCCTTATTCTCGCTGTGGATGGTCATCGTGTGACCGCGTCCCTCGTTGTAGAGGATCTCCATGCAGCGCTTACACGCCGCTTCCCAGTTGTCTTCGACATAGAACGCGAGGATCGGGCAAAGCTTTTCGCGTGAATAGGGGTTGTCCTTGCCGACCGTTGTCTGCGGGGAGATCAGCACGCGCGTGCCATCGGGAATGGAGATGCCCGCCATATCTGCGATGACCTTCGCGCTGCGGCCGACGATCTTGGGATTCATGGTGCCGTTGGCACGCATGATGAAGGCACCGACCTTTTTGCTTTCCTCTGCCGAGAAAAAGTAGCCGCCCTGCCGCTTCGCTTCGTCCATGACCTGCTGGGCAATACACGTTTCGGTGACAATGCTCTGCTCGGATGCGCAGATCGTACCGTTGTCAAAGGTCTTGCTGTCGAAGATACGCCGGATCGCCGTGGGGATATCCGCGCTCTTTTCGATGTACGACGGACCATTGCCGGGACCGACGCCGAGCGCCGGATTGCCGGAGGAATACGCCGCGTGTACCATTGCCTCACCGCCAGTGGCGAGAATGATGCCGATATTCGGGTTTTTCAGCAGCGCCGTCGTGCTCTCCGGCGTCGGCACGGAGACGCACTGCACGATACCGTCCGGCGCGCCGGCAGCCTTTGCCGCCTGTGCGACGACCTTATAGGTTTCGAGAATGCTGTTCTTTGCGCCCGGATGGGGACTAATGATAATCGCGTTGCCGGATTTGAGGCAGATGAGGCTCTTATACATGACCGTAGAGGTCGGATTTGTGGACGGAATCAGCGCCGCAACAATGCCCATCGGGACGCCGATCTCCATAACGCCCTTTTCTCTGTCCTCGCGAAGAATGCCGACCGTTTTTATATCCTTGATCGCGTCGTAGGTCATGGTGCTGCCGAGGATGTTTTTGAGCACCTTATCCTGCCAAACGCCAAAGCCGGTTTCCTCATTTGCCATCTTGGCAAGTCGTTCTGCCTGCGCTGCACAAGCCTGCGCCACCTCGTAAACGATTCGGTCAATCCGCTGCTGATCGTAGGCGGCGTATTCCGCCTGTGCCGTTTTTGCTTTTGCTACAAGATTTCGGACTTCCTGAATGGAGTATAAGTCTTTATCGAATTCCAATATCATCCCTCCTATGACTGATAATGTATCGGTGTATTTGCTACTTCGCATACCTTATCCGCAAACGCCGTACAAGCCGCCTTACACGCGGCCTGATCGCCCGTGAGAAGGCCGCCGGCGAAGTTCGTTTCCGTGGGCGGACCGTAGAACAGCCGCAGCTCCACCTCCGCCGCCTTGAGCGCCGCGTCCAGTCCCATCATCGCCTCGATCGGCGGCGCGATGAGGTACGCCATCGCCGTTCCCTCCGGCACGTTCGCCTCCTTGGACAAGTAACTGCCTGTGCGGGAAATACACTGGGCAAAATAAACAACGGAATCGTCGTCATTGGCGCTATAAAAGCTCGCATCCTGCTCTGCGTAATGAATGGCAGCCTCCAGACCGCTTCGCACCTCCGCCGGATCTGGTCCCGCCAGAATACCGATAAACTCACCGGCAAGCTTTGTGCTGGCGTTACCGGAGCCTGCGTACATACTCCGCGCATAAACGACCGTGACCTCCGCTTTCTTGGTCGCCTCGTCCAGCGCCGCGTAGGACACATCGTCGCAGTCGGTTGTGAAAAGTCCCAAAGCGCGGTAACCCTCCGGCAGGTTCAGCTTTTCGCGCAGCATCGCGTCCGCGTTCGGAAGCATCTGGACACTGAGAATATGCGTCTGAATTTTATCCCCCCGCATTTCTCGCCTCCTCACTTCACCAGATCCACGCCGCTCTTTTTCTGGCGCAGAATCTCCGCGATGACCTCCGTGATGTAGGCGCCCGCCTCCACCGCGGAAAGTCCGTTCTTATGAATATTTGAAACGACCGTGCGCTTGGATTCCGGAATGCCGACGTGCGCATCGCAAACGATGTAGGCGCTCATGCTCTCCGCCGTCGCAAGCCCGGGGCGCTCGCCAATGAGTACGCAGACCACCTTTGCCCCCAATATTTCGGCG
Source organism: Oscillospiraceae bacterium (assembly GCA_016296045.1). Taxonomy (GTDB): domain Bacteria; phylum Bacillota; class Clostridia; order Oscillospirales; family Oscillospiraceae; genus JAZOXB01. Next base: position 10,774 of record JAEDKB010000011.1, on the reverse strand, counting down.
ACGTGATCCTCCGCGCCGACGCGCCCGAAGCGAAGGTAGAACGGCGTACCGACGCTCAAGCCTTTTGCCTGCAAGCCCTCCGTCAGCGCCGGTAAAATCCGCTCAAGATTTGCCTCGATCGCCGTGGAGCTTAACCCGTCTGAAGCGTAAATCTGAACATCCGGATTTTTCGCGCAGTTCGTCTTGAGCAGCTCCACGGCCTCGTCGTTGAGCTTTCTGCCGAGGTCGGGGCGTGTGATATAGGTATCCTTGCAGTCGCACTGTGTCTGTACGGACATGAGGTGCAGTCTCTCGATCAGGCGCGGGTCCACGTCCGTAAAAACGGAGTCCTGCGCTTTGGCATGATCTGCGCGCAGCGTGAGCATCGTCTGCGTGTTGAGCCGGCAGCCGGTGCGTCCGACACCAATGCGCGCCGTCGTGCGTTTTTTCATGCGCGCAAGCGCCTCTGCGTCCTGCGGGTTCGTAAGAAGCGTTTTTGCCTTGCTTTCCGCAGACGCAATGTCCTCGGTTATTGCAACACCGCTGCCGAAGTCAGGACGGTCGCTCGGCTCAGGTAGAATTACCTTTCCCTGCGCGCGCAGCTGCCGCGCCACCTCATCTGCAATCATATCGATCCATTTCTGATCCAGCACAGTCTCACCCCCTCGCTGTAAAAATCGTCGGGTCACCGGCACGCTTCGTCAGCCTGCCGTTTTCCATAATGCCCATCTTCTCCAGCCAACGCTCAAACTCCGTGATCGGGTGCAGACCCAAAATCTCACGGATGGCGACCGCATCGTGATAGGCGTTCGTCTGATAGTTGAGCATGATATCGTCGCTGGTGGGAACACCGATCACATAGTTGACGCCACAGCTTCCCAGCAGCACCGCCAGATTCTCAATGTCGTTCTGATCTGCCATCATGTGATTGGTATAACAGCAATCGCAGCCCATCGGGATGCCGGAGAGCTTTCCCATGAAGTGATCCTCCAACCCCGCGCGGATGACCTGCTTACTGTCATACAGGTACTCCGGGCCGATGAAGCCGACGACTGTGTTGACCATAAAGGGATGGAACTCGCGCGCGAAGGCGTAGCAGCGTGCCTCCATCGTGACCTGATCCGCACCGAAGTGAGCATCGGAGGAAAGTTCGCTTCCCTGGCCGGTCTCAAAGTACAGCACATTCGATCCCTTCGCCGTGCCGCGATCCTTCAAAAGCGCATAGGCCTCGCGGACGGTATCGGCATTGAAGCCGAACGCTTTATTCCCCTTTTCGCTTCCGGCGATGGACTGGAAGATCATGTCGCACGGTGCGCCGCGCTTGACCGCTTCGATCTGCGTGGTGATGTGTCCGAGGACACAGATCTGTGTTGGGATTTCAAAACGGTTCTTGATCTCGTCAAAACGCTTGAGCACCTCCATCAAGCTCGACACTGTATCGTTGACTGGGTTGAGTCCAAGCAGCGCGTCGCCGCAGCCGTAGCTCAGTCCCTCGAAAAGCGAAGCTGTGATGCCTTCGACGTTGTCGGTGGAGTGATTGGGCTGCAGGCGGGTGGAGAAGTGTCCGCGTTTGCCGATGGTCGTGTTGCACGTTGCCGTAATGCGGATCTTGTTCGCCGCATAGATGAGGTCGAGATTGCTCATCAGCTTGCACACGCCTGCGACCACCTCCGCCGTCAGCGCCTTACCGAGCGCGATCAGATCGCTCTCCGTTGTTTCGTAGGCGAGGATATATTCGCGCAGCTCGGCGATCGTCCAGCTCTTGATCTTTTCGTACATTGCCGCGTCAATCGAGTCCTGATTGATGCGCGTGACCTCGTCCTGCTCATAGGAGACGACCGGATTTTCGCGTAGATCGCGTATGGTGAGCTGGCTAAGCACCTCCTTGGCCGCGATGCGCTCCAACACGGATGACGCCGCGACGCCAGCCAAAATGTCTCCCGATTTTTCTTCATTTGCTTTCGCAAGCACCTCTTTGACTGAGGCAAAGGTAAAGGTCTTGCCTGCCAGCACGGTAGAAAGCTGCATTTTCGTTCCCTCCTATCCAAAAAGTAAAGTCTTGACCACCACAGGGACGACCAGTCCATCCATTAGCGGTCTGCCAATATCCACAAAATCGTTTACGTCGATCTTAATACTGTCGATCGCCGCCACACGGCGCTGATTGCCCGCCTCCTGCTTCATGGCGTTGCCGAGCGCCTTGGCGATGTCCTGCTCCACCACGACGATGACCGGAGCCTCCGGCGGAAGCGCACGCATCATGGCATCCACAATGCACTTTGCCATGTGCTTGATCTCCGCATAGGTCGGGTCCAGCTTCCCCGGCATGGCAAGCAGCAGATTTTCTGTATCGTTCTGCTCCAAGAACCATCTGCATTTCTGATACAGACTCTCTCCGCCCTTGTCCAAAAATTCCTGTTGTTCCTGATACGACAGCTTGAGCGCCGGAACATTTTTTACTGGGAAGATGCCGTCCGAATAGGAGATCGTGCTGCCTGAAAGCGAGGTCGTATACGTTCCCGCGCCAACGACAGTCGCACGGATGGTTTCGTGTGCCGGAACCTGCCGCGCCGCCGCAAGGAGCGGATTCGTACGGATGGAGCGACCGAGGTAAAGCCCGATGTCTCCGAAGCGAAGGAAGTCGGCGGTTCCCGCGCGGCTCTGTTCCATGCAGTCCGCCACACCGCCGGAAAAGCAAATGCGGCTTGCAGTATGGGTTTGCCCAAGCCATGAGCTATTCGGCGTTTGAATCTTATGTAAAAGCGTGCTTTCTTCTTTTAATCCCAACGCCTCCGCCAGCAGCTCCGCCATGCGGTCGGTCAAGCGCAAAAGCTGCTCGTCTGTTGCCCGCTCGCCCACGCGAAGCGGTAGCTTTTGTTCTTCGATGATCCTCTGCGCAGCGGGACTGATCGAGCGTACCGTTCCGTCGCGGTCAAGCCGAATCAATCGCCCACCGATATCAAAGCAACCTTTTCCCGTGACCTCACCGGCATAAAACGAGACAATGTTCGTCGTTCCGCCGCCAACGTCCAGATTGATAACTGCACAGTCATTGTCGATGCTGTACTGATACGCGCCGCTTCCCTTGCCCGCGATGATCGACTCAAGGTCAGGTCCCGCCGTGGAGACGACGAATTCGCCTGCGAAATCACTGAGCTTTTCCAGCACCAGCGCGGCGTTTTCCTTGCGCGCCGACTCGCCTGTGATGATGACCGCGCCGGTATCCACATCGCTTGGCCGAATCCCTGCCTTTCGGAACTCCTCCGCCACGATGTCGCGCACCGCATCACCGTCGATCAGTGCCATCGTTTTCAGCGGCGTAAAATACACCTCACTGCGGAAAAATACATCCTTCGCCACAATGGAGATGCGCGGCGCGGTAAAGTACCCCGCCGTATTATCCATCGTGATGCGGCTGAAGATCACCTGCGTCGTCGATGTTCCGATATCAATGCCAACACTGATGATCGTCGACATTGCAAACCTCCTGAAATGCATAAAAGGCCAAGCTGATGTCTCCATCAGCCTGACCTTATTGTCAGCATCCATACCCTATTGTACGGATCTATTCATTTTTGAAATCAAAGGACACTGTTGTCCCGTGATTGTCTGAATGGATGTGCAGACGCCCACCGAGCTTATCACGCACGGTAGCGCGGACAATGCTCAAACCAAAGCTGTCTTTGCGCTGCTCCTGCAAATCAAAGCCCATTCCATCATCTGAAACAGTAACGGTGTGAAACATTACTCCCTTCAGAAAGGACACCTTAACGGTTCCACCCTTCCGGTCGGAAAACGCATGCAAAAATGCGTTCGTCACAAGCTCAGTAACAACAAGCGATACCGACGTTGCCATGTCTGTGCTCATGGTGACATCGTCTCCGTCCACAAGAAGACCGATTTCTTTTTCCGGCGGCGTCAATGCAAGCAGGCTCTGCTGCAACCGATCCATCAGCACAGAACTGCTAATGAAAGACTCCGCTCCAGAATGATGTAAAAGTATATCATGAATTGTAGCGATTGACAAGACCCTGCTGACATTTTCCTTCAAAATATTCTTCATAGCCGGGTCTTCCACTTTTCTCGCCTGTACATTCAGAATACTTGCAATGAGCTGCAAATTGTTCGTCACGCGGTGGTGCATCTCGCGCAGAGCACTATCATTTTGATCTGCGTCGTTATTGATCTGCCGCACAGACGGGAGCTGCTCTTCGTAGCTGCGTGCAAGCGCCTCAAATTTTTTCTGCTGCTGCAAATCAGCGCTGATGTCCTTTTCGCGGATCAGCACGGCGATTACTTGTTTCTCGTCATTGAAAACAGGAGCGACATTCTGTCGTACCGTATGCCCCTCCTGCGTGATAGCCTTGATGTCGCATACGGGTGCACCCACACGGAGTGCATGAAAGACCGCTGGTTCCTTCTCCGGGTAGGCGTACTCGCCTAAAACCGTACTCTTGTAGGCGCTCACGCCCTGCGAGGGACACGCCTGTCCCGCAACAAGCGCTTTTGTTTCATCGACCGGAACATCTAAGAATACATCGGCATCGCACACCTCGGCAATGAGCGGGAGCTGTCTCTCGATCTCGCATAGGCGCTCCAATGTACTTTCCGGCAGATGGAGTTCTCCGCAAATCGACCGCAAATCGCTCATGTTACGCCCCTCTTCCGATAACGCAGACGCTTTGCCGCCTCCTCAACCGTACAGTGCCACTGCTGCGCATACTCCGCAAGCTTCCGCTCCGCCGCAGAAGCGGACAGCTTCTTCTCCCGCATGATCTGTCTCTTAATAAATGCGACATCATCCGAGATGCGGGACTGTTCGATCAAGGCCTGTGCCAGCGCCGTCATCGATGTGCGCTTATGCATGGACAGCTTTTGGAGGACCTGATATGCCTCGCTCTCCGAGACATGATTCTGCTCGGCAAGGATCGCCTGTGCCTGTGCAATCAATCTTGCATCTGCCAATTTCTGTTTTACCTGTGCGGTTTCCTTCCGGCTCGACCACAGACGCTCGCTCTGCGCAAGCGCCACTTCGATAGTTGGCTTCAAAAGTCGCTGCTCCACCGGCTTGACCAAATAACCAGAAACGCCGATCTCCTTTGCGCGCTCGATAATATCCGCATCATTAAATGCGGTAAGTAAAATCACGCAGCGGCACAAATCTTCATTCAGAATGCGCTCTGCCGCCGTCAAGCCATCAAAGATTGGCATCTTGACATCCATCAGCACAGCGTCCGGGCGCTGTGCGCGGCATACTTCAAGCGCATCAAAGCCGTCGCCGGCTTCGCCCGCGATTTCATAGCCAAGCTCCTCCAGCATCGACGCAAGATCCATCCGCAGGATCGGTTCATCGTCCACAATCACGATTCTCTGCACTGCGCACACCCCCCCTTTTTGCACGATTAACTATGGTAATTATACGGCTTTCCGCTATCCGTGTCAAACGATTCTTCCCCGAGGAAACGTCCCATCCGTCATCTCCACTGTATCATTCAATACAGATTTTTGAAATATAACATCTGATAATTCTATTTTCCGTTTGCTTGTCAGATTGCTTTTCATTTGCTATATTGACGTCATTAAATCAAAGGATGTGATACGATGTCTTTTTCTCCAGTACATGTTCTGCGTGAAAACTGTTCCGGCTGTGGTGTGTGCAGTGTACTCTGTCCTGCCCATGCGATCACAATGCAGCCGGATCAGGAAGGATTTCTCGTTCCGGTCATCAATCAGTCCCTCTGTACTGACTGCGGTACTTGCCGCAACTCCTGCCCGATGACAATGGATGGGTATGAAAAAAATGCCTCCGAGCCTGATTTTTTCGTTGCCAAGCACAGTTCTTCCGAGGTGCTCTCGCATTCCACCTCCGGTGGCGCGTTTACTGCGCTTTCCGACGCGGTTCTGTCCCGGGGCGGAGTCATCTACGGTGCTGACTTTGATGAATCTCTGACGGTTTGCCATAAACGTGCTGAGACCGCTGAGCAGCGCGACCGTATGCGATTTTCCAAATATGTCCAAAGTCAAATTCATGATGTTTTCCCGTCAATAAAATAGGATTTGGATGATGGGCGTCTGATTCTTTTTACCGGAACGCCATGCCAGACGGCAGCAGTACGAACACTTTTCGGCTGCCCTGACAATCTCATTTTGTGCGATTTAGTTTGCCACGGCGTTCCCAGTCCGCTCCTGTGGAAAAAGTATCTTGAAACGTTGGCTCAGGAGCAGGGCCGCCCTGTCACATGGGCATCCTTCCGCACGAAGGCAAACGGATGGTTCCGTGGGCAGTATCAAATCTATTATCATGTTGCTGGGAAAGGCGAGCTGTTTGAGGACACCCGCTTTTTTGAGCTCTACCTACGCGGACGGTATCTGCTGCGTCCCAGTTGTCACGCCTGCCCGTATGCAGATACGCAGCGTGCCGCCGATCTTACGATTGCGGATTACTGGGGAATTGAGAAGTACAGCAAGGAATGGTGTGACCGCCGCGGCGTATCTCTGATTTTGGTGCACACACAAAAGGGTATGCTCCTGTTGGAGTCTTGTGCAGATCTGCCGCATGAGCGCCGTTCTCCCTCCGAAGCACTTAACGAGCAAAAGCGTCTAAGCGGCCCTGTCAGTGTGCCGGATGACCGCGAGCTGTTTTGGTCGGTCTTTCGCGAGAGGGGCTTTACCGAAGCACACAGGGCTGTATTGAGCCTGCATCCTGAACTGAAAGCATAGAATCTTGCAAAAGCTGCGCAGCGCCCATGTGAGGGCGCCGCGCAGTCTTCTTATTTCTTTTTTGCAAAGAGTGAGGTAAACCGATCCCCAAGCGCATTTCTCAAAATCGCGCGCAGAGTCGATGCCTCCTCCGCTGTCATGTCTCGCGTCGGAACAATGAACAACTGCTGGTTCGTTGCATACAGAAGGAAAGAATGTGTGATCTCAAAGGCGCAGGTAAGTCCCTCAATGTTGCCGGTCGCGGAAAATTTTCGTGCGGGAATCCGAAAGGCAAATTGCCTGCTGCCAAATTTTGCCTCATACTCCGAATTGACCAGCGTATTTGGGTCTTTTGCATATTTGAGGATCTGCCGCTCCAAAGAGGCAAACTGAAGCAGGAACCATATCAAATAGGCGCAGGCAATAAATGCTGCTACCGGCTCCATTGCGACAACGCCGTTTTTCCAAAGAACCACATATATAAAGAAAGCAAGTAAAACAACTGCTCCCACGCGAAATGCATTCTTCTTTCGGATAAACGCAATATAATAATACGCTTCCCTAAAGTCCGACAGTCTTACCCGATATTTCAAATCCAGTGTATTCATTCCATTTTTCCCTTCCAGATTATTTCGCATCTCAAGTATATGTTATATTCATATTGTGGTCAATCCCTTCTCTCTATCAAAATGTCGCCATCCGAAGATGGCGACATTTTGATAGAGTATGGGTATGGAAACAGATTCTGTACGAATTACAGGAGGCCCTTCTCGGTGTAGAACTTGACAGCGCCGGGATGCAGCGTGGTGTCATCATAACCGTTGAGCGCAGACTCAAGAGTGAGGTTAGCACCCTGAGCATGAGCGTCAGCGACCATGTCAAGATTGCCGAACAGCGTGTCGAGGAAGTCATAGACGAACTGCTCGTCAAGATCCTCACGGGCGCAGATCGTAGCAGGAACACCAATGGTCGTACCGCTGTTCTTCAGGCCGTTGGGATAGACGGAGCTGTCAACCGTGAATTCGATGCAGAACGGCTGGGTTTCCTTCAGCTCAGCGAGCTTGTCAGCGGGGATGTCGATGATGTAGAAGTCATTCTGAGCACCGAGCTCAAGCAGACCAGAGGTAGGCATACCAGCCCAAATGATAGCAGCATCGAGGGTCTTGTCCTTCAGGCCAGTAGAAGCATCACCGAAGCCGAGGAAGTCCTCTTCAATGTCATCATAGGTCATATCGTACAGCTCAAGCAGAGTACGAGCCATGACCTCAGTACCGGAACCGGCAGAACCGACAGCAACCTTCTTGCCCTTGAGGTCAGCAATGGAGGTAATGCTGGGGTTGCAGGAGATCAGCTGAACGACTTCGGGATAAATGCTGACAACGCCCTTGACGTTGGCGGCCTTACCGTCGGAGAAGTCACCAAGAGAGTGCTGTGCTTGATAAATGGAAGATGCGTCAACGAAACCGAGGTCGATCTCGCCGCGGGAGAGCATCCAGCAGTTTTCGACAGCGCCGCCGGTGGATTCCGCCGTGCAGGTGTAACCGTCAATGTTGTTGGTGATGATGTTGGCAAGCGCGCCACCGAGGGGATAATAAGTGCCGGTCACGCCGCCGGTGCCGAGGGAAAGGTACTCCGACTTGCCGCTGGGCGTGGATTCCTGAGTGGGTTCGGTGGTGTTAGTGCTGTCCGCAGGAGCGGAAGTCTCGCCGCAGGCAACAAGTGCCATCGTCATGACGAGTGCCAGAAACAATGCAAGAGCTTTTTTCATGTTTTTTCCTCCTTTAAAATTTTGGTTGCCATATTTTTTACAACTGTATTTATTCTTCAGTTGTAGTGGCCGGGACGTTTTTGAATTCCTTCTTCTGAATCAGAATTGTGATTGCAACAACCGCAAGACCGATAAGGTCGGTAATCGTAGCTGGGTGCATCAGCAACGCAACACCCAAGAACATAAATGCTCGTTTCCACAGCTTCAGCGGGCCAAAGAAATATCCGATGGAGCAGCCGCACAGACAGATCATGCCGATAAACGCGCTGAGCAGGCCGGACGCCATACCGGCAAGACTGGTGTCAACAAACAGCAGGGACGGGTAGTAGCAGAACATGAACGGAATGAAGAATGCGCCGATGGAGATCTTCAAACCCTGCAATGCCGTCCTGACACCAGGTGCCTTTGCCACGGCGGCAGCAGCATAGGAGGTAAGCGCGACGGGTGGAGTGACCTCTGCGATAACGCCGAAGTAAAGGATGAACAGATGTGCGCCAACCAGCGGCACACCAAGCTTGACAAGCGCCGGAGAAGCGATCGCGGAAAGCACGATGTACTTCGCCGTGGTCGGAAGACCCATGCCGAGGATGATGGACGCAATCATCGTCAGGAACAGCGTGAGGAAGAGGCTGCCGTGGGAAGCCTGCAGAATCAGGTCGGACAGCTTCAAACCGAGACCGGTCAGTGTGATAACGCCGGTAACGATACCGCAAACTGCACAGGCAACGCAGACCGTGACGGAGTTATAAGCGGACTTGGTCAGTGCTTCATACGTGCGCTTGCCGTTAAGACGAGTCTCTTTACTCAGGAAGGACGTGAGAATCATCACGCCCGTTGCGTACAGAGACGCCTTAAGCGGGGTGAAGCCGACACAAAGCATTGCAATCAGCGTGGCAATCGGCAGGATGAGCGGATAGCAACGCTTGAGTGTGGGCAGCAGCGGCGGGACCTTGTCCTTATCCACCGTCTTGAGGTGGCAGCGACGCGCCTCAAAGTCGACGGAGAGCATCACGCACATATAGTACAGAACTGCGGGAATAGCAGCGGAAATACAAATATTCAAGTAAGGAATACCCGTTGTTTCCGCCATAATGAATGCCGCAGCGCCCATGACGGGAGGCATAATCTGACCAGCCGAAGAGGACGACGCCTCAACACCACCAGCAAATGTCGGGTCATAGCCGCAGGACTTCATCAGAGGGATGGTAAATGTACCGGTAGTCACGACGTTGGCAAGACCGGAGCCTGAAATCGTACCGAGCAAACCGGATGCAACAACAGCCGTCTTTGCGGGACCACCGGCATACTTGCCGGTCAGGGCAAATGCGAGATTAATGAACAGCGTTGCGCCGCCGGTGACTTCAAGGAAGCAGCCAAAGACAACAAAGCTGTACACGAAGGTGGTCATAACGGACATCGGGGTTCCGAAAATACCCTCTGCCGTCAAGAACATCTGAGATGCGATACGGTTGATGCTGTATCCGCGGTGAGAAATTGCACCGGGCAGATAAGGACCAACATACGCATAAATCAAGAATACGATCGCCACGATAGCAAGCGGCTTGCCAACTGCACGGCGTGTCGCTTCCAGCACCAAAAGGATCAGCACAATACCGCAAATGATATCCATTTGCGTCGGGTTACCGCCACGCTTTGTCAGCGTGTCAAATGTCGCAATAATATACACATCCAGTGCGACTGAGGCAAGCGCCATGATCCAGTCGTAAATGGGTACCTTATTGGTGTCCGCTTTTCTCATTTTGAAGCAAACGAAACAGAGGAACAGGCCAAAGGACAGCGTGGTCATACGCTGAATCATCGCGGGGAAGAGTCCGAACAGACCGGTGTAGACCTGCATCGCGGTCCAAATGATCGCAACAACTGCAACCATCTTCTGAATCCAGGGAGGTAGATGCTCCAAGCGGTTTCCGGATTCCACCTCAAGCTCGTGGAGATCAACGTCCACGATCTTATCTTCTCTTTTCTTAAAAATACTCACAAAATCTCTCCCATCGTTTTTTATTCAATCCACTTCTTCCGTTTATCCTGTCAGAACAGTGCCACCTTAACGGTTATAAACACCCTCGTTAAGATAAGCGAGAAGCTCTTCCTTATCCATATTGTCGATGCCGAGATATGCAAGAGTATAGCGGCTCTCCTCGAAGAAGTTCTTCTGATGCATCGCGCCGGCAAGCACGATCATGGAGTCGATGATCGGCGTTTTCACACCGTAGGCAACGCCGAGATCGTGATAGACCTTGCAGCCAATGGGCACGTCCTCAGTCATGTAGCGGTGATGGATGTTATTGGGGCCGGTGTTGCCCTCGG
>JAEDKB010000010.1 GCA_016296045.1 Oscillospiraceae bacterium | reverse complement strand
TTCTCTTGTTGCCGCCGCCGCGATGACGGACGGTGATTCTGCCGTAGCTGTTGCGGCCGGCGTTCTTCTTGACGGTCTCAAGAAGGCTGCGCTCGGGCTTTGCCTTTTTGTCTACGCCGTCGAAAGCAGAAACAGTCATGTTTCTTCTGGACGGGGTATACGGCTTAAAAGATTTGATCGCCATATTGCGTTACACTCCTTAAAAGATTTATTAGACCATGCCTTCGAAGAACTCGATGGTCTTGGAATCGGCAGTCAGCTTGACCATAGCCTTCTTCCAGTTGGCGCGGCGGCCAGCCGGAGCAGCGCCCTGGCGCTTCTGTTTGCCGTCCATACGGATGGTGTTGACTTTTTCGACCTTGACACCGAAGATCTCTTCGATTGCCTTCTTGATCTCGATCTTGTTGGCATCGATAGCGACCTGGAAGACGTACTTCTTTTCTTCGGTAGCTTCCATGGACTGTTCGGTGATGACGGGCTTAATGATGATATCGTAAGCGGTCTTCATTATGCGAACACCTCCTCAATCTTTGCAAGTGCAGCCTTGTCAACGACGAGCTTCTTCGCATTGAGGATGTCGTAAACGTTGATGAGGTTTGCAAAAGTGACAAGCACGCTGGGGATGTTGGCAGCACTCTTGACAACGATCTCGTCGTTCTCAGCGGTGACAACCAGAGCCTTGCAGTTTGCATTTACTGCATTCAGGAAGTTCTTGAAGGTCTTGGTCTTGATCTCATCCATCTTGATGGAGTCGATGACAACGATGTTTTCTTCCTGAGCCTTTGCGGACAGGACGGACTTCATTGCAAGTCTCTTAACCTTCTTGTTCAGGGTGTAGCTGTAATCGCGGGGCTTCGGTGCGAAAACGATGCCGCCGTGGGTCCACTGCGGAGCACGGGTAGAGCCCTGACGAGCACGGCCGGTGCCCTTCTGGCGCCACGGCTTCTTGCCGCCGCCGGAGACCTCTGCACGGGTCAGAGCGCTCTGCGTGCCCTGACGGCAGTTGGCCAGATGATTCTTCACGACGTCGTGAACAACAGCTTCATTGGGTTCAATGCCGAAAACAGCATCAGAGAGTTCGATCTCGCCGACCTGCTTACCAGCCATATCAAATACCTTAGTCTGCATGTCTTACTCTCCTCTCTTAGCGGGTTCTTGCGGAAGCCTTCTGCGGGTTGACACGAGCCGACTGCTTCTGCGGGTTGATGCTTGCATTTGCTGCAGCGCCCTTTTCCTTGAAGTTCTTGACAGTGTTCTTCAGGTAGACGATACCGCCCTTGGGGCCGGGAACTGCGCCGCGAACAACGATCATGTTGAGCTCATCATCGACCTTGACAACGTCGAGGTTCTCGACCGTAACCTGCTCATTGCCCATCTGGCCTGCGCCATTGTGGCCTTTGAAGATACGGCTCGGGGAAGATGTGGGGCCCATGGAACCGGCCTGACGATGGACCGGGCCGCCGCCGTGAGTCATCGGAGTGCGATGGCCGCCGCAGCGCTTAACGGGGCCTTCGTAGCCCTTACCTTTGCTGATGCCGGTGATGTCGATCTTGTCGCCGACTGCAAAGATGCTTGCCTTGATTTCGTCACCGACGTTCATGTCAGCAGCTTTCTCAACGCGGAACTCCTTGAGGTGCTTCTTGAGGGCAACTTCTGCCTTCTTCAGGTGGCCAGCTTCCGGCTTGGAGAGCTTGGTTTCCTTGACATCTTCATAGCCCAGCTGTACGGCGGAATAGCCGTCTTTTTCGATGGTCTTCTTCTGAGTCACTACGCAGGGACCTGCTTCAATAACAGTGACCGGAATGACCTTGCCGCTCTCATCGAAAATCTGAGTCATGCCGACTTTTTTGCCGATGATTGCTTTCTGCATCTGCATTTGTTTTTTCCTCCTAATTTTAGGTTATTGGTTGATGAACTTGACCATTGGGCCGTCATTGGTTCATCAACATGACCCGTCCGTCCTCTTAAATCGACGAACCGTGGCGGGCTGCTGTAATGTTACTCTTAATAAGTAAGGATCACAGCTTTATCTCAATCTCAACACCAGCGGGAAGATCGAGGCTCATCAGAGCTTCCACGGTCTTCTGGTTGGGGTTGAGGATATCGATCAGTCTCTTGTGGGTTCTGCGCTCAAACTGCTCACGGGAATCCTTGTACTTGTGAACAGCGCGAAGGATGGTGACGACTTCTTTCTTGGTGGGCAGGGGGATGGGGCCGGAAACTGCAGCGCCGTTGCGCTTTGCGGTTTCGACGATCTTCTCTGCACTTGCATCGATGAGTTGATGATCATAAGCCTTCAGGCGGATTCTGATCATTTCCTGGTTTGCCATGTTGTTTTCCTCCTTGATATAACGTACTCAGGTTTCTTGGTTCCGCTGGGTACGGTCGAATGTCTCGTATACGCTATGCCGTGCGTATCACTCTGCACCATGAAAAAAGACCGACGTTGTCGGCCTCACTCACTGCAGCGATATACGCTGTATCGTGACATTCAGCCGCCCGATGACCGGACATACTCCGCAGAAGTTACCGTCCAGGACGCAATCTCCTGCATCATCGCATTGACACGCGTGGTTGCGTTGCAAAACCCATTCGCGCGCTCGTATATAATACAATAATCCAATCTTGGTGTCAATAGGTTTTTCAGAATATTTTTGATGGTTTTCCCTAATTTTTGGGCGTGAAATTCGGCATTTTGTCGAGCACACACATTTCTATGCCATCTGTCCTTCCTCCACTTCCTCCTCGCTGATCAACTCTTCTTCCAGTTTCTGCTCCGCCGCGATCAGCGCTTCTTTTGCTCGCTGCGGGCGATTTCGTTCCAACAGCACCACCGCATCTGCCGTTGCTGCAAATAACTGATAGTAATAATTCCGATAATCCATATTACCGCCTTCTCCGCAGTAATATTTTATCCTACTTTTCAATAGTTTGTATTCATTTATCCTACTATTATCAACGAGGTGAACGACCATGAAGCCATTAAAAGAAAAAATCAGCATCACAATCGATGCTGATCTCTTGGAACGTATTCGTGACGAATCCGAACGGGATTCCCGTTCTGTTTCTCAGTATATCAACTATGTTCTAACGCTTTACTTCCGTCAAAAGGACGCTCACAAAAATCAAAAAGCGAGAAGTAAAGAACCGGACCTGTTCCTGCGTATTAAAGACCGCCGTCCGTCGGACGGCGGTCCTGCGTTTTTAATAAGCGATGCCCCAGTAGATCATCTTCTTGGCAGGCTTGCCACAGATGGGGCAGGTATCACCGAGATGCTCCTGCTTGAGCGGCATGCAGCGGGAGGACATTCCGCCCTCTTCCTTCATCTTCATCTCGCACTCGAGGCTCTCGCACCACATGGTCTTGATGAAGCCGCCATGCTCCTGCTGCAGCTGCTTGGCCTCTTCCAGAGAATGTGCTTCGTAGGTGTTGTCCTGCATATTCTTGAGCGCACGCTCGTACATGATCTTCTGCGCCAGTTCGAGCTGCTCGGCTGCAGCGGTTTCCAGCTCTTCCAGCTTTACGGTGACCTTTTCGCCATCCACGCGGCGAACCAGCACGCACTGACCGTTTTCAAGATCCCGCGGGCCGCATTCGACGCGAAGCGGAACGCCCTTCATTTCGTACTGTGCGCACTTCCAGCCCATGGAGTTGTCGCTGTCATCCATCTTGACGCGCCAGCCGGCGTCGGTCAGACGCTGTTTCAGAGAAGCTGCTGCTTCCAGGACGCCTTCCTTGTGCTGTGCGATGGGCAGAACCACGATCTGAATGGGAGCCACCTTGGGCGGCAGAACCAGACCGTTGTTGTCGCCGTGGGTCATGATGACTGCGCCGATCATACGGGTGGTGGAGCCCCAGGAGGTCTGGAACGGATACTGCAGCTTGTTGTCGCGGCCGGTGAAAGTCACGTCATAGGCGCGGGAGAACTTGTCGCCGAAATAGTGAGAGGTTGCACCCTGCAGTGCCTTGCGGTCTTTCATCATGCACTCAACGGTGTAGGTTGCTTCAGCACCGGCAAACTTTTCCTTGTCGGTCTTTCTGCCGGGAACCACAGGGATCGCCAGCACATTTTCAAAGAAGTCCGCATAGCAGCGCAGCTGCTGTTCGGTCTCTGCCTGTGCTTCCTCGGCAGTCTCATGGATGGTGTGGCCCTCCTGCCACCAGAACTCTCTGGAGCGCAGGAACGGACGGGTGGTCTTTTCCCAGCGGATGACGGAGCACCACTGATTGTAAAGCATGGGCAGATCACGGTAGGACTGCAGCACATTGTGCCAGTGATCGCAGAACATGGTCTCGGAAGTCGGACGGAAAGCCAGACGCTCTTCCAGCTTTTCGCTGCCGCCCATGGTGACCCATGCGACCTCGGGAGCAAAGCCGTTGACCAGCTCGCCTTCCTTTTTCAGCAGGCTTTCCGGAATCAAAACCGGCATCGCCACATTCTGATGTCCGGTCTTTTTGAACATGCCGTCCATGATGTTCTGCATGTTCTCCCAAATAGCATAGCCATAGGGCCGCAGAATTGTAAAGCCCTTGACGGATGCATATTCTACCAGCTCTGCCTTGCGGCAGATGTCGGTATACCACTGTGCAAAATCGACCTCCATGTCGGTGATCTGTTCAACTTTTTTCTCTTTCGCCATATCGACTACATCCTTTCGGAATTTGTTCCATTTTCGTTTTAATATTGTATCACATCTGTCAATCCCCTGCACATAAAATGAAGTACTTCAAGGAAGGAGCGCATGCAAATGTCCGTCTTTACCCTTTCCCTCGATCCGGCCGCAGAGCAGTTTTACCGTCGTGTGGCGCAATCGGCCGGCATCAGCATTGAGCAGGTTCTGCAGGATGCGCTTTTCAAACTGGCCGGCGAGCTTTCGCTGGAGGCTCTGGCCGGTATGAAGGCAAAATAATATCGGGTCTGCCGTTGTAATTCAGGTCGGATTTTGCTATAATGCTGTTAAGTTTTGCCTGAATAGAACGGAGGCATTCCATGAAATCGATTCGTGAACTTTATAAGATTGGCAAAGGCCCTTCCAGCTCCCATACCATGGGACCGGAACGCGCCGCAAAATATTTTAAAGAGATGACTTCGGATGCCGACCGCTATCAGGTCATTCTCTATGGCTCTCTGTCAAAAACCGGTATCGGTCACGGCACAGATCGGGTCCTTCGTGAAACGCTGGCTCCGGTTCCTGCCGAGATCGTTTTTTCCGAAGAGGATCCCGAAGATATCAGGCATCCCAACACGCTGGATTTTATCGCCTATCGGAAGGATGTCGAACTGAAGCGTCTGCGGGTCGAATCCGTCGGCGGCGGCAACATTTCCATCGGCGGCGAGCTGGCGCTCACCTCTCCGAGTGTCTATCCGGAAAACTCCTTTGCGGAGATCGCTCAGTTCTGCAAATGGCGCTACATTTCGCTGTCAGAATATGTAGAACTGAATGAAGGTCCAGAAATCTGGGATTTTCTGAAAACGGTATGGAAAACCATGCGCACGGAAGTTGAAGAAGGTCTTGCCGCCTCCGGCACTCTGCCCGGCGGACTGAAGGTAGAGCGCAAGGCAAAGACACTCTACGAGCATCGCAACAACCTCGATATTCCGCAGGTGCGTGAGCTGCAGCTTGTCTGCTCCTACGCCTATGCTGCTGCAGAGCAGAATGCCGATAACGGCACAGTTGTCACCGCGCCGACCTGTGGATCCTGCGGTGTTGTGCCCGCAGTTCTGTATTACCTGCAGGAAAAATATCAGTTTTCCGACGACGCAATTGCCCGGGCGCTGGCCGTCGGCGGTCTGTTCGGCAATCTGGTTCGCCGCAACGCCTCCATTTCCGGTGCGGAATGCGGCTGTCAGGCCGAGATCGGTACCGCCACCAGCATGGCAGCTGCGGCCATGAGTGAGCTGATGGATCACACGCTGGAGGAAACGGAATACGCTGCCGAGATCGCCATGGAGCATCAGCTGGGTCTGACCTGCGATCCCATCTGCGGTCTGGTGCAGATCCCCTGCATCGAGCGAAATGCCGTTGCCGCCAAACGCGCCATTGACGCCTGCAACCTTTCCCATATGCTGGTCGGCACGCGAAATATCTCTTTTGACATGGTGGTGCGCACTATGTATGAGACCGGCAAAAGCATGAACCGTGCTTTCCGCGAAACCAGTGAGGGCGGTCTTGCCCGGCTTTACAGCAGAAATGCTCAACTTCAGAAGAAGAAATAAGAAAGGAAGTTTAAAGATATGAAATTAGGTATCGATTTAATCGGGCCATTTTCATAATTCCCTGCAGCTCCACATGAACCGATAAATTCTGATATCCCAAGGGTTGCGCAAAAATCTGCTAACATAAAAATTGATGCATTTTCACGTATCTTCATACCGGTTTGGTGCGGAAATGGTGCGGTGAAAATGAAATTACCGGCAGAGTTCAACACATATTACTCAAAGAAAATTCACGGCATATGGTTCGGAGTTTGAACCGTATGCCGTGCTTTTTGTTTTTGGTTACAGCTATCAAAGCCTTTCTGCATTCTCTTTATCTTCGTGTTTATTGCCCCCGTTATTACAGAGGCATTACTTCTATGGATTATTGCTCAGAATCGGAGAATCTATCACCTTTTCGGTAAGCTTTGGGGGATATTCCATAAGCTTTTTTGAATGCTTTTGTAAAATGGGGAAGGTCATAAAAACCAACAGAGTGTGCAATGGAAGTAGTCGATTTTTCTGTATTATCCATCATTTCAAGGGACTTTTCCAGGCGGAACTGAATAAGCCATTCACGCAAAGACACACCGAACTGTTTTTTAAATAACCTATACAGATAGGACTGCTCAACTCCAACATAAGCAGCAATGCTGGAAACAGAAATGTCATACGGATAGTTTGTTTTCATATATGCCAAAGTTTTTTCTACATATACGTTTTGTGGATTGTCTCGGATACTGTTCTGACTGGCTTGTTCTGCAACTTCTGAAATGGCAAGAAGGAAAAAACCTAGAACATCATACCCCAGTTTGCTGCTTGAGGCGGCGGCTTTATACATGGAATTAAGATTTCGAACAATACTGGGGGTAATTTGGAAAGGCGTTACGGGTGTATTTTGGGTCAATCCTAATGCCCGAAATAAAGTTAGTACGTCTTCCCCGGTGATAATAGAAAAAATATATTCCCACGGATCATTCATGTCGGCTGTATAAGTGATAGGTATATCCGGAAAGATGGCAAAGCACTGACCGGCCTGAACGTTAATGGTTTTGTCCCCCAGAGTATAGGATCCCTTTCCTTTTAATACGAATGTGAGGGAATGATTTGGATAAAAACGTTTGGCATTCGTGTGTCCACCATGACATTTCATCCAGCCGCAGGTAATTACAGAAAGTCCGCGATTTGGACAAAGCTCAACATTATATCGGTCATCAATATATGACATATGACAGCCTCCAAAAAAACACAAAACGCAATGAATAGAATTCGTCTTGCGTTTAAATCCATGCAAGAATAATACACTATTTTTACAAGAAATGGAACATTTCTAAAAAAAACAAGTTTTTTACAAGAAACGTTTAAAAATATACATCGAAAAGTGACACAAAAAATGGTATGAATAACTTGCAAGCAAGGCGCTGTGCACATATATAGTTGGGGGGAGAACAAATAATATATGTAAATCGCACAAATGCTTTCGCGAAAATTTACAATAGTATCTATGGAGGGTAATGACATGAAAAAAGTACTGGCATTAGTTTTAGCAATTGTTATGATAATATGCTTTGCAGCATGCGGATCGAAATCATCTACTGCTGCCGCAGAACCTGCAGCAGAAGGATCCGCCAAGCTCCTTGATAAGCCGATCGTTTTCAAGGTTAGCTACGTTGAGAATCCCGATACCGCAATGGGCACCATTATGCCCGAAGCTTTTACCAAAGCACAGAAACTCTGCAACGATGAAATTCAGTTTGAGTTCTATCCTTCTGCTCAGCTCGGAAACGAAGCTGACGTAATGGAGCAGATTGCTAATGGTGCTCCGATCATCGGCGTAGCAGGATATGACGATATGTCTGCAACAGTTCCGGCATGCATCCCGCTTGCAGTTCCCTATGTTTTCGAATCCATTGAAGAGGTTTGTAATTTTGCAAAGTCCGATTATTTTGAGGATTTGAGACAGCAGATGGTATCTTCCGGTTATGTCCCGATGTGTTCCGGTTCTCTCGGAATCCGTCATTTTATTTCTACCAGTCCCATCACGTGTGCGGCAGATATCAAGGGAAAAATCATCAGAATGGGTAATTCTAACCCTTGCCAGTCCTATATCACTGTTCTCGAAGGAACCCCTGCAACAACAGCATGGGCTGATAACTACTCTATGCTGCAGACCGGCGCTATCGACGGTTGCGAAGCTTCCATCGACCTTCTCTGGTCTTCCTCTCTGCAGGAGGTGTGTTCAGACCTTTGCCTGTCCGGACATCTTTGCACACCGTTTATGTTCGTAACTAGCCCTGAAAACTGGGCAAAGATTCCTGCTGAATATCAGAAAATCATCACGGAAGCTCTTACTGAGGGTACGATTGCTCTTGCAAAGGCTTACGATCAGGATTCCGCTTCTTATGTTCAGAAGTTTAAGGACGCAGGCGTTAACGTTTGCGAAGACCCGGACATTGAAAGTTTCAAGGAAGGTATTCTGAAAGAGTATGACTATCTTGGAATCGATAGATCTGAGTATGACAGAATTCGCGCCGCTATCGAGAGCGTAATGTAATATTAGAGAGGTCCAGCCTTATGGCAGAGGATAATAAAAAATCTGTTTTTGAAAAAATCCGTCTTATTCCGGATTTGATAACCGGCCTGGGTATTCTATTTATTATTATTCTTGAGACAGCCCAATGCATTGACCGATACTGCTTCAGACACACGATTATGTTTGTTGATGACGTAGTTGTCATCTGCTTCTCTTGGGTCGTGTTTGTAGGGGCAGCTGTTGCATACAGAAGGAAACTGCATTACGGTCTGGAAGTGATTAGTAGTCGTTTTAAGCCGGAAGCCAGACCATATTACCTGCTCGTTATTCAGGCGCTGACAACAATACTGTTTGGCTATCTTGCCTATAGAAGTATTGTACTGACTGCAATGAGCGGAGCGAAGATTCTTTCTACCACTCGTATTTCCTATAAGTGGGTCGATATGGGTGCTGTTATTGGCTTCTTGCTTATGACCGTATATGGCGTTGAGTTTTTTGTACAGGATTTAAAAGCAATTCGAAAATGCAAAAGGGAGGTTGAAGAATGAATATCTGGATACCTCTTGCAGCAATCGTACTATTGGCAATTGCAGGAGTGCCAATCTGGCTTGCAATGGTTTGCGGCTTGATTCCGTATTTTGGCATACTTTCACCGATTCCGGCACAGATCATCATCCAGCGTATTGTTAATACAGTTGAATCACAGTCATATTTGGCAATTCCTCTGTTTGTTACTTCTGGCGTTATTATGAATTACGCTGGAATATCCAGTAGGCTATTGGATCTTGCCGATGCCTTGGTTGGACATCTTCCCGGAGGTCTTGGACATTGTAACGTACTCCTTTCCGTGCTAATGGGCGGCGTATCCGGTTCTGCAGCAGCCGACGCAGCTATGGAAAGTAAAATTCTCGTCCCTGAAATGGAAAAGAGAGGTTATGATAGAGAATTCTCCGGAGCGGTTACTATTGCATCCTCTCTGATCACACCGATTATTCCCCCCGGAATGGGACTTATTATGTATGCGTTTGCAACAAATACATCAGTCGGACAGATCTTCTGCGCTGGTTATGTAGCGGGTCTGCTGGCTATGATTCTTCAGATGATCTACGTTTACTTTGTTTCAAAGAAACGCGGGTACAAAGGAAATCGTACACATATGGCAAGTGCTAGAGAAATCGGACATCTTGCCTGGAAAGCCCTTCCTGCTCTGCTGCTTCCATTCGGACTGATTATGATGCTCCGTATGGGTGTTGCTACGGCAACTGAGGTTGGTGCTATCTGTTGTGTATATGCATTTGTTGTCGGTGTATTTGTTTACAAGGAGATTAAGATCTCCCAGCTTTGGAAAATGATGGTTGAATCGCTGACGGGAACAGCAACCGTTATGGTTCTTGTTTGTGCGGCAGCACCATTATCTTACTTCATGACTTATGAGGGAATTCCGCAGCAGCTGACGAATTCGATTTTGACCTCCGGTATGGGTAAATGGGGATTCGTTCTCCTTATCAATGTCATCCTTCTTGTAATTGGTATGTTCATGGAAGGAGGCGCTCCGCTTATTATCCTGGCTCCTCTTTTTGCTCCTATTGCAAAAGGATTTGGATATCCGTTGGTTACTCTTGGTATCCTGATGGATTTCAACCTTGGAATTGGAAACATGACTCCGCCGTTTGGAATCGTGCTCTATCAGGTAAAGGGAATTATCAATGTAAACTTTGGCAAACTGGTCAAGGAGTGTCTGCCGTTCATTGTTATTATGCTGATAGTTTTGGCGGTTATCTCGTTCTGCCCTGACTTTACTATGTTCTTGCCACGACTTGTATACGGTTTAAAATAAGACATGATATTTGCACATGGAAGGAATCATTTCCTTCCATGTGTATAATTCTTTCAAATGTATTAGGAGATTAATATGGATTTTAAAGATCAGTTAATCATGAGACACCCTGACCTCACTAAGGTCGAAGATATAAAGCTTCCTGAAGGATACCGCATCCATGCGTATGAGCCTTCCATGAAAGAAAGATGGACTGAAATCGTAGTCAGCGCGTTTGACGAGCCATACGATTTCGATGATAAGACTGCACGTCCCAAGTGGAGTCCTGACCGTTTGTTTTTTGTAGAAATCGATGGCGAAGATGTCGCGACAGCTATGTCCTATGAGCATTGGGATTATCCGGGTGAAGGATTTCTTCATATGGTCGGTACCGATAAAAAAGCAAAAGGCAAGGGCGCAGGAAGAATCGCTACCCAGGCAGTACTCTGTTGGCTGAGAGATCATGGTATAAAAACTTGCATTCTTTCCACGGACGATTTCAGACTCCCAGCTCTGCATGTATATTATTCCCTTGGTTTCCGCCCTGTTATGAACAGAGAAGATATGCCGGAACGCTGGAAAAAAGTCTATGAAAACATCGGGATTGATGCTGATCCTTTGGAAGAGCAGGCGTAAAAAGGAGAATAAAAATGGTAACAGCAGCAGAAGTAAAACAAAAAGCAAAAGAGTTTGGAGCAGATCTTGTTGGTATTTCTCCGATGAGTCGTTTTGAAGGCTGCCCTAAACAGTATGATGGACGATATATGTTCCCGGGAGCAAAATCCATGATTGTTCTTGGGTTCAGAATTGCAAGAGGATTGTTCCGCGGAATTGAAGAGGGTACTTATTTCAGTGCATATCCTTCAATGGGATACGCAGCAATGAATCAGATTTATATTCCTAATGTCCTTCATCGTCTGACAGCATGGCTGGAAGATGATGGAAATGAAACGCTGCCGGTAATGTTCTTTGCAGGTCCGTCCAACAACACAGTAACCGGTGAATTTCGAGAAGGCTGGAGTAGAAATGTTGCGCCGGACAAGCCTTATCCGGATATTATGCTTCACTTCAGAATGTGTGCTTATATGGCAGGACTCGGTGAGTTTGGTTGGAGTAAGGTGTTCCTTACCCCTGAATTTGGTCCAAGACAGCGTTTTGCGGTTCTTTTAACTGACGCTGAACTGGAACCGGATCCTATTTATGAAGGACACATTTGTGACCGCTGTAAACTCTGTGCAAGAAACTGTACCGGACATGCTATTAGTATGACGGAGTCAACAAAATGTACTTGCGCAGGTCATGAAATTGAGTTTGGTAAATTAGACGAACATGCATGTGAGAGAGGCCTGAACGGTGGTGCCAACGGAGAACTAGACCCGTTTGATGGAAAGTACCCAAATCAGTTTGGCTATGGCAGAGCAATCGAAGGCGCTGCCGGATGTATGAGGGCATGCTTTATTCATCTTGAGCAAAGAGGAAAACTCCTGAATAAGTTCCATAATAAGTTCCGTACGGAACAGCCTTGGAAGATCGATCGTTCAAAACCTTACGAGCTGTCAGAAGATATTGTCGAAAACTATGTAAAGACAGGCAGAATAGAGGATTATCTTGAGCAGATAAGATATGATGAGGAACAGAACTACAAAACCAAGAAAGCTTCAAGCAAAACTGATGATGAACAAATTACAGTAAAGGCGATATCTGATTGAATATGAAATTCGCAGTAGGTTATCAGCAAAACAGTTATAGTGAAGAGTTTTCGGGAATGATTAAAGATTATTCGGACAGCATTTCCGAAGTTTATTATCCGTGGCTTGGTCTCCCCTCCGGTCGCCCACCTTTGACGCCGGAAGCGGGAGAAACGAACGAGGATGCAAAAAAATATTTGATCTCTGAACTGCGTGCCATCAAAGAACAGGGAATCAAGTTGGATATTCTGTTCAATGCAAATTGCTACGGAGAAAAAGCTGTCAGCAGAAGTTTTGAGACAGAGATTAAGTCTGTTTTAGAAGAACTGACAGAAAATGGTGTAAGACCGGAGATCCTTACTACGACTTCAGTTTTTGTTGCTGATGTAGTTAAGAATAGTTTTCCGGACATCCGGACAAGAGCATCTGTCAATATGCGTATTGGAACGATTCAAGCTATGAAGTATGCTTCAGATTTGTTTGATGGATTTTACATTCAGCGCGATCGACAGAGAGATCTGTCCTACGTCATAGAAGTTAGCAATTGGTGTCGAGAAAACGGAAAAGATATCTGTATGCTGGTGAACAGCGGATGTTTGCGCTTCTGCCCGGGGCAGGTGTTTCATGACAATCTGATTGCGCATTGTGATAAAGCAGAAATTGATATGAAGATTAATTTTAATCCGCATATCTGTTGGAGACTGTATGGAGGTGGAGCAAACGCAGCGGAGATTTTAAAGTCGACCTGGATTCGGCCGGAAGATGTTCACAATTATGCTCCTTACATTGATGTCTTTAAACTAGCCACAAGGCAACATGCCTATCCAAGAAGCGTAATAAGTGCCTATGTAAGAGAAAAATGGGATGGGAATCTATTAGACATTCTTGAGCCTGGATATGCGCCGGCCTTCTTTCCGAGAATAATTGATAATGCGGCTTTCCCGAGCGATTTTTGGAAACATGTAGGTCGTTGTATGAATGGTTGTAGTAATTGTGGATACTGCGAGAGCGTTCTTGAGAAGGTTTATAAGATCATTGATGAATCGTCTGTTATTACAGCAGGAGTGTAAATGAGAGAATCATTTTTAGATGAATCCTATATTGATTATTCTCTCCCTGAAAAAATCTATATTGAATCGACAAATATGTGCAACCTTAGTTGCACAATGTGTTTCAGGCACTCTTGGATAGAAGAACCAGGTGGCAGGATGGGTTTGAACGTTTTTTTGTCACTAGCAAACGAGTTGAAAGACTTATCCTCTGTAAAAGAGTGCTTTTTTGGCGGAATGGGCGAACCACTAACACATCCGGATATCTGCTCGATGATTCGTGCGGTTCCCAAACGGATAAAACGGACGATGATTACGAACGGGACATTGCTCTCCAGAGCAATGTCCCATAAGTTAATTGACGCAGGTTTGGATGAACTATGGATTTCCATGGACGGATTTGATAAGACAACTTATGAGGAAATCCAGCGCGGAGCCATATTTCAGAAAATAACAGAAAATCTTGTTGCTTTTAACGAGGAAAGAGCTGGAAAAAATGTTCGTTTGGGCATAACTTTTGTAATAACCGATTCAAACGAAAAAGAATTACAGAGTATTGATTGCTTTGCCGATATATACGGTGTTGATCAAATAAATATCAGCAGAGAAATACCAGGGACTCCGACACGCAAAGGGTATCTTACTTCAGAGGAACCAGAGACAATCCCGTTGGGAAAGATGCGACGGTTATCAGAAGGAACGATCCATGTTGAGGAAGATCGGTGTCCATTCATTTCCAACAACTCGTTGTTTATTAAATGGAACGGCGATGTTACGGCTTGCATGCAACTACTGCATAGTACAAAAACCTTTCTCTATGATGAGGAACGAACGATCAGCGCAATCAGCTTTGGAAACATTAATGAGCAAACATTGATGCAGTGTTGGAATAAAGAAAAATATCGTAACTTCAGAACAAGACTCCGAGAGTTCTACTTTCCATTTTGCAGATATTGTGAGGGCTGTGAAGACAGAAAGTCAAACCTTTCAGACTGTTTTGTGTGTGAAGCTCCGGCTTGCGGTGCCTGTCTTTGGGCAAGTGGAAGGGTTTTCTGCCCATAAGAGCAAATGAATTATTCGATAAATGAATGAAAAACCGGTTTATCGGTATAGATGAGAAAAACTTGGGATACCGATCAGCTACGTGGTATTTATGTATGGTTGCGCTGAGTGAAAACCCGACTGCTATAAGATTTCATTGATAGCCAATAATGACAATAAAACTTCCTTGTCAGCGTTCTTCACATAATGGCGACAAATTACCCTCAATCTGCGAGGCTTCATCAAGTAAAAAATTGATAAACCGCTTAGTAGCATGGCTTCGGTATTGCTTGTCATCGTAAAGCAGATAACTTGTAATATATAGAGTTGGATTGCGTAGAGGAATTAGGACAGTATTGGAACAAAACCGTCCTTTCCATGAAATCGACGGAGCCAGTGCAACACCAATATTTTCAGAAACATACTTTCGGATAAAATAGGGATCATCGCAAACAACCGGAACCTTTGGCTCAAAACCAAAGCGATGGCAACTGTCATACAATGTGGAATAAAGCGAAGATTGCCGAGGCATGGATATTATTCTTTCCTGCCGTAAATCACGAATCGAAACTGTTTTTTTCTGAGAAAGAGGGTTTTCTTCGTTAACAGCAAGAACGATTTCTTCCTTGATGAGGGGAATAGCTCGGTGCATCATATGGTATCCCCCAAATAAGCGCTCCATTTCTATGAAGCCATTTTTCAGGCATTATCTTTGTAATTGCAGTCACAATGCTGCGGTTTTTGACCGCAGTCTCGAATTCTGTGTGATCCTGCAAAGTGCCATTGCTGTCAGTTATTTCGGTTTTTCGATGGCAATAAAGCAAAACTTCCGTCATTTATCCGGATTCTTTGCCTGCAACAGGACGAAAGCCCGTCTTTGACAGCGTATTTCTTCTGCAATAAAATAAGCACACAAGCATCAGCGCAGCTGAGTCTCAACAATTTCATACGTGGCGTACAAGAGGGCATGGTTCGGCTGAAACAGGGCTTTGATCATAAATCCATGACCGGCTATACGTCCGATTTCTCGGTTGGTTGAAACAGACATACATGAAAGGCCACCGATAGGATAGACAGATAAAGTCTATCCTGTCGGTGGCCTTTTTGTTTTTTATATTGCTGCTTCGGGCAAAAAAGGGGAAAGCCATAATTTACAAAAAATTCATGGAATAGGGGTTAACAATTCTGCTCGTTTTTTCCTTATGGGTATATGGAAGGACATATTTCAACCGAGTTCTTTTACAGCCGAATACCCATTCATCAGATACATTCCCTGTATCGGGTAACACCAAGCCAAGATTGCAGGCGCGCCATGACCCTTCCGTGAAGGCGAGCGAGAAACACCCATGCAGCAGAAACCGGGCTGCTCCCGGCGTGGCCATGACAGGTACAGGGCACAATGATACTTCTCTACGGAGCTGGCGGAGGACCCGGCAGGGGTGAGATTCCCATGGACCCGATTCGCTATCGGGCGTCTGATGTATTCCTTTCTGTCTGGGGCGTCGAGGACAAATACAGCGCAGAAACAAAAGAAAATCAAAAAGGAGGCGATGCCATGCCGGGACTCAGCAATCGTAAACGGGCTGAATGGAGCTTTTTCATTGATCCGGCCGATGGCAGACGGAAATACAACGAACTCTGCCGCCGCTGCAGACGCCCGTGCAAACAGAGCTGGCGCGCGGTGGTGTTGGAATGCGGCCGCTATGAAAGCAAAAGAAGCACTGCGGAGATAAGCTTCTCAGAGGCCGCAGAATCCGGGAATGCGAAAGACATGAAATGATACGGACTCTGATAATGCTCAGCGTACAACGGCGAAATTCGCCGAAAACCGCACCATAATGCAACAGTTTGAGAATGACTGAAGGAGGAAAGAGACAAAGGAGAAAATGGACAACCCATGATAACGATCAATGAAACAAAAAAGACAGGCGACAGATCTATCAGCAAAGAGTATCCGAAAGGCTACACAGTTTTGGGAAACTATCATCTGCGGGACAAGCGTATCTCAAACAAAGCGCGCGGTCTGCTCTCTACGATGATGTCTCTGCCGCCGAATTGGCATTACACAGTCAGAGGCCTTGCGTGCATTTGCAAAGACGGCGTGGACGCGATCGCACTGCAGCTGAAGGAACTTGAGCAGTATGGATATCTGCATCGCAGGCAGATTCGCAATGCACGTGGACAGATGGATCACGTTGAATATGTTTTTTTCGCAGAGCCGCATCCGAACCTACCTGAACGGGAATTGCCTGTCAGGGAAAAACCGGATACGGAAAAACCTTGTAAGGAAAATCCATATACGGAAAAGCCGTATACGGGAAATCCCGTACAAATAAACAAAGATAGAAGAAATACAGAAAAGAAAAAATACTGATCTTACTAAATACAGAGAAAGTGTAAGCAACGCATCTCTCGAGCTGAAATGAAGATGTTTTTTCCGAACTCTGCGAGACCGTATCAAAATGATTCGCTAATCCTGCCGGTTATGGGGCAGAAAAAAGAAGCTGTATCTGATCTTCTGCAGCACAATCATGTGCACCAGGTTTTCAAGACCGGGAAGAAGAACGATACAGTTTCCACTGTCTGGATAGCAAAAAACAGAAAAGGAGTCAACTGCAGCAAAAGAAAACTGAGCCGGAATGACCCTAAAAAACGAACGAAAAGGAAAATGAAAAAGAGGCTGACCACCCTTGGAAACAGAAAGCATGCCCTGCGGCATTATTTCTAACAAGCATCGCGCTTTGGTAGCCACGCACCAAATAACTGGGGCAGCCCCAGACCCTTGTAAAACGAAAGGAGGCCTTTAAATGGGCAGAACAAGAAAACACCTGATCCATCTGCGTCTGGATGACGCGGAGTACGCTACGCTGGTGCGCAACGCGAAAAAATGCAGTCTGCCGCAGCAGACCTATCTGCGGTACATGGTAAAAAATACAGTTCCGAAGGAGTCGCCCACGGCGGACTTTTTCGAATGCAATCGGACACTTCAACATATTGGGCTGGAGCTTAGCGCATTGGCGCTGGATGCCAAATGCAGAGGCGAGACAGACACGCAACGGTATTTTGCGATTGCGGACAGCGTACAAAAGCAGATCCATCAGCTCTTCAGCACCATCATGTTCCCGGAGTAGATTGAGAAAGAGAAGCCGGACAATACAAAGTGATAAGAGCGAGAAAATGAGAAAGATGAAAAATACAACAAGCACGTTGCCAAAAAAATCGGGTGCAGAGCACCCTTGCTCCTTTGGTCGTGATTACTGATAAGGAGGAAAATTATATTGTCAGAATTTGAAGAAACTACCCTCAGAAAATGTGGGCTTGGTGCAGAACCGGAAAGAGTCCCGATTGATAAAAAACTGACTTTAACCATACGGGAAGCTGCCGAATACAGCAATATCGGTATCAATATAATTGATTCTCTTCTAAAACAGCCAAACTGTCCTTTTGTGCTCTTTGTCGGCACAAAGAAGCTGGTAAAGCGTGTGGAATTCGAAGAATTCGTTCGGAGAAAAATGGTGATATAACCGCCGAAAACGTATTGAGAAAGCAGAGATTCTATGCTATTATAGTTAAATGTGTTGAACTCTGCATTCTTTTCAGAAAGGAGTTCAGTCATGGGCAAAAACCTGAAAGGCAAAGAATGCGGAAAAGGCATTTGCCAGTGCAGGGACGGAAAGTATTCTGCGCGATATAACGATACGAGCGGAAAAAGACGCGAGAAGCATTTCAACACTCTTCCGGAGGCCAGAAACTGGCTTGCTGATATTCGATACCAGGATGCGCACGGTATGGTTTCGCAGTCATCAGATATGACTGTTGACGACTGGTTTCAATACTGGATGGAGAATCTGATCTGCGATCTCGCTCCCAATTCCAAGCGGAACTACCTCGAACGGTACAAGATAAACATTCAGCCGGTGATTGGTGCCATGCGTATCGGAGATGTCAAGCCGATGCACTGCAAGATCGTACTGAACCGCATGGATGCTGTTTATGCCGGATCAACGATTCGGCAGACGTACATCACGATGGGTTCTATGCTCCGAAGTGCAGTCATGAATGATATCATCACAAAACATCCCATGGACGGAGTTCGCTATACGAAGCCTGTCCGTGCAGTTGATGATATTCGTTTTCTGACACTGGAAGAACACAAAAAGTTTCTTGATGCAGCCAAGCGCTCGCATAACTATCGTCAGTATGCACTTCTGCTTGAAACGGGTCTGAGAACGTCCGAAATGGATGGCTTGACCTGGGATTCTATTGACTGGAAGAGGTATACGCTGACAGTCAGTAAAACTTTGGAGTTTCACCACGCAACGCATACATGGCGTGCGGGCCCTCCGAAGACGCAGCACAGTTACCGAACCATTCCTCTTACTACGAAAGCGTATCAGATACTGAAGGAATGCTATGAGGAACGCAAGATCCGAAAAGAGTCTGAGACATTATCGCAGATTCTTGAGTATATGGACAGGCGCACCGGAGAGAAGCGGTATCTCGTTATGCGGGATCTTGTGTTTGTAAATATCCGTACCGGAGAACCTTCAAAAAACAGTTCTTATGATACGCACCTTTACAAGCTATGTGAGGAAGGAGGCATCGAGAAATTCTACATGCACGCGCTCAGGCATACATATGCCACCCGCGCAATTGAGGGCGGAATGCAGCCGAAGGTACTGCAAAAGCTCCTCGGACACGCAAGTATCAAAACCACAATGGATCGTTACGTTCATGTTACCGGCGATTCGCTGACGAATGCTGTTCGTCAATTTGAAGCCTCGTGCACCATTGCAGTGTGAAAAATGGTGCGGAAATGGTGCGGTGAAGGAAACGGGCACACTGAAAACCCTTGAAAATACAGGAAAAAATAAGGAGATATAGAGCAATATGAAATTAGGTATCGGAAGAATTTGACCTGATTTCATAAATCTATAAAGAAGCATATATGCCCGTAAATCCTTACGGGAACAAGCTTTTTCAAATTTCAAGGGGCATAAAACTCCACGCTGTTTCATAAAGCTGCATATCAAAATGGTACAGTCGTGGTACAGTAGCTTGAAGTGCCGAGAAAAGCCCCTATGCAAAGATAATTATACTATGACGGTAAAAAGCGAAAGCGGATGTCAGAGGGAAAAGCCTCGGACATCCGCTTTCTTTTTTATAGATATGCTTTTTTTCTTCTTCGCGGCAAGGCAAATGGAATCCGTGAAATATTTGCCGATCCGGAAGCCAAGTTGCACGAAATCGTGTGCCGCGAAACTGCGAACACGGAACGCTGTTTAGGAAAGAATCTTATGGAATCGGACTTAATCCCATGACTTCGTGAACTGGAAAGTATGCTGATTCGATCAACGCATCATATTCGGTTCTCAGAATCCCCCAGAACGGAAATTTCGCTTTTCAAATCTGTCTGCATGGATGTCAGACAGAGCGAATGAAAATATGCCGTGATAAGGGTTGATAATCAAGGATTTTCTTCGCTGTAAGCAATG
>JAEDKB010000171.1 GCA_016296045.1 Oscillospiraceae bacterium | reverse complement strand
CTGTGCCGCGATAGCTTGTATGTTGCGATTGCTTCCAAAGATCGGGAATTGATGAGAGAGCAGCTCCGCAAAGCGAAAAAAGCGCACGCGGTCAGCTTGAAGGCGCTTGCAAAGTACTTGCTGACTTGCCTGCGGGGAGGAAAAACAAATCATGCCGTTTGCTTATAAAGAAACAGAGATAGCGGGGCTTGTCCTCCTGCAAACGCATCAGGCGGAGGATCACCGCGGAGTATATCAAAAAGTGTTTGAGAAGAACCAATATGCGTCCTTCGGACTGCTGCCCAATTTTACCGAATTCAGCGACATCTACTCTCATAAGGGCGTTTTGCGCGGTATGCACTATCAGACGGAGCAGTCGCAGGCGAAACTGGTACACGGAATCCGCGGAAGATTGTTTGATGTTGCGATTGATTTGAGAGAGGACTCGCCAACTTTCGGACACTTCCACACGGAGCTGCTGGTGGGCGGTGACGGGAAAGCGATTTTCATTCCGGAGGGCTTTGCACACGGCTTTTTGGCCTTGGATGATGACACCATTTTCTCTTATCAATGCACCGGATGCTATGTGCCGGAGGCTTGCGGCGGAATCCTATGGAATGATCCGGAGCTGAATATTCCATGGCCGTTAGCGGAAATTGACCAAGTGATTTTATCTGAAAAGGATGCTGTGCAGGAGACTTTTTCGGACTATTGCAAAAGAATAGGGAGAGCTTGAAATGAAAAAGGCGATTGTAACCGGCGGTATGGGTTTTATCGGCGGATGGCTGGTTCGAGAATTGCACAAACAGGGCGTTTATGTAATTATTGTCGATAAATATATTGGCGATGCCGTCGATAACGAGAATACCAGACATATTTGCTGTGAGCTTTCGGAAATCAATCGGCTGCCCGAACTGATTCCGGATCGTGATATTGATATTGTTTTCCATCTTGCATGGCAGGGCGTTTCCGATGCGGATGCCGGCAACTATTCCGTGCAGCTTGCCAATGTGCAGGCTGCGGTAGATTTAGTCGGCATTGCGAAGCAGATGGAAATTCCTTCTTTTCTCGGCGCCGGAAGCCTTCACGAAATCGAGGGAAGAATTGAAATGGAGGCGCAGAAGCCCATTTCCAATCCTCGCTTTGCATACAAGGCAGCAAAGTACGCAGCGCATTGTCTGGCAAAAGCAAAAGCGGGAGAAAACGAGATTCGCTTTTTGTGGCCGATCATTACGAATACCTACGGTTATGGAGATCGTTCCAACCGCCTGATCAACTATTTTATCCGCTCTGTACAAAGCGGCACCGCTCCGGCGTTATCCAAAGGAGAGCAGATCTATGACTTTATCTACATCTCCGATCTTGCTCATGCGTTATATCTGATCGGGGAAAAGGGCGTTGACGGAAGAGATTATATGATCGGCAGCGGTACGCTTCGGCCGTTAAAGCAATGGCTGGAGGAAGCCGGAAGAACGATTGATCCAAAAGTGCCCTTGGGATTCGGAGCGATCAAATCAAATGTAGTTTCTATTCCTGAAGAGGCTTTTCAATATGAAAGTTTGTTCAAAGACACCGGATTTGCGCCGGAAATCTCCTTTGCCGAGGGCATACGGTTGACTGCAAAGTGGTTGCTGCAACGGTAAGGCAGCGCTGAGGCGGTTGAAATATTACGGCAGTGCGGCAAATAACAAACGCGGACAACATGTGCAGCGGGTAATGTGACAAATGTTTCAAATGATTCAAAAAATTTATATCTGGTTTTATGCGCTGAAGATTTGGAAAGCAATTACGATTGCGCTTGCTGCCGTCGCTGTTTGGGCGCTGCTCGGAGCGATGCTCATTCAGAGGAACAGGAGGCTGTGGCGCTTTCTCAACTGTGTGCTGTTTGCCGCAGCATTTGCCGTGATTTCTTATGTCACCTTATTCCGCGCAGGAAGTAGCAGAAATCTGATATTGCAGCCCTTTTATACATTTATCATGGCGCGGGAAAACCGAGAGTTCTATCGGGAAATGCTGATGAACGCGATCTTATTTATTCCCATCGGCTTGACGATTCCTTATATTCTGCCGTCTCGGTGGAAACCGGCAAGGCGAGTATTGTTTGCTGTAGGGCTTGCGCTGATCATCAGTACCGCTTTGGAAACGCTGCAATATTGTTTTTGTGTCGGAATGACAGAGACGGACGATGTGATTACAAATACCTTTGGAGCTTTTGTCGGAGCCTTGCAGTTTCCGATTGCAACTCTGTTTCAAAGATGCTTTTTCAAGAAAAAGGAGTAGTCTATGAGCCTTTCTCGAACGGAACAACTTTTTTTGGAAGCGATCAAAGCCGCAATCCATGAGGAAAGCGTTTGCTGGGATTGTGTCCGTCCGGAAGAATGGCTGCTGCTGATGAAGCTTGCGGCAGCGCATAAACTACAACCGCTTGTTTTGAACTCTGTGTATAGCTGTCCGGCTGCGCAGAAGTGGGATCAGCTTTCCTCACAAAAAAAGCTGTCAAAAATGCAGGTAATGTCGCAGGCTGTCCGAACAGCGGAGTTCCTTTCGGTTTATGATCGTTTGAAAACTTCCGGCTGCAAACCGCTTGTCGTAAAGGGACTTCTTTGCAGAGCAATCTATCCAAACGGAGAGCTTCGTCAAAGCGCTGATGAGGATTTATATGCGGAAGAGTCGGATTTTTTTGAATGCTGCCGCATTCTAGAAACATCCGGTATGGTTGCAACCACGGACCAAAGCAAGACGGATGCTTATGAAATCGGGTGGAGAAAACCGAATAGTCCGCTTTATATCGAGCTTCATAAAAGTCTGTTTTCACCTGATGCAAGCGCTGTGAATGAATTACAGGCTTATTTCACGAATGCTTTTGAAAGAGCGCGAGAGTACCAAATTGACGGCAAAAAGATTCTATCCTTATGCCCGCATGACCATTTGCTGTACCTGATTCTTCATGCTTATAAGCATTTTATACACTCCGGTTTCGGAATTCGCCAGATCTGTGATGTCGGCTTATGGGTAAAAAAATATTCTGACGAAATTGACTGGACTGTTTTATATGAGCAATGTCGTAAAGTTCATGCACTGAAATTTGCGGCGGCCATGCTGGATGTTGCAAAGAGGCAGCTTGCGATCGATGTTTCTTTACCCTCTGAATGGAATAAAATACAGGTTGACGGTGAACCGTTACTAATAGATTCTCTGCATGCAGGAATTTATGGCTCTTTGGATCAAAGCAGAGCACATTCCGCATCCGTCACGTTTAATTCTGTTTCGGCACAACGCGAGAATAAGCGCAGCAGTTTGCTTCACACCGTTTTCCCTGAAAAGAAAAAGCTTGAAAAAAACTATCCGATTTTGAAAAAAAGCACATTGTTTCTTCCGTTTGTATGGTGCGTCAGGCTGTGGAGATATCGGAAAGAGACAAAAAATGACCCCGACAATCAAATGACGCAGACGCTTCGCGTTGCGAAGGAGCGAAAGCAACTGCTGCAATACTACGAAATCATTGATTCATAAACAGGAGAAAGTAATGAAAGGTATCATTCTTGCCGGAGGCAAGGGCAGTCGGCTGTATCCGATGACAAAAGCGGTTTCCAAGCCCTTGATTCCGATTTATGACAAGCCGATGATCTATTATCCG
The DNA here is from genome assembly GCA_016296045.1 of Oscillospiraceae bacterium. Classification (GTDB taxonomy): domain Bacteria; phylum Bacillota; class Clostridia; order Oscillospirales; family Oscillospiraceae; genus JAZOXB01. The sequence continues at coordinate 410 of JAEDKB010000171.1, read as the reverse complement.
CTGTCCGTTCTTTTGATGGCAGGCGTGCGCGAGATCATGGTTATCACTGCGCCGCCCGATCTGGATTCCTATAAGCGTCTGTTGGGAACAGGCAGTCAGTTTGGTGTAAAAATCGAATACGCAATCCAGTATGTAGCGCGTGGAATTGCCGATGCATTTCTGATTGCTGAGGATTTTATCGCCGGAGATCGATGCTGCCTGATTCTCGGTGATAATATGTTCTACGGCGGAAAGCTGGAAGAACAGCTCAAAGAAGCCTCTGCCAGAACAACGGGAGCGACTGTTTTCGGTTATCCGGTAAAGAATCCCAGAGCCTACGGCGTGGTGGAATTTGACAAGGATCGGAATGTGATTTCCATTGAAGAAAAACCGAAGAACCCAAAGTCAAAATATGCGGTTCCCGGATTGTA
>JAEDKB010000170.1 GCA_016296045.1 Oscillospiraceae bacterium | reverse complement strand
TTTTGGTGGACGATATAGGACTCGAACCTATGACCTTCCGCACGTCAAGCGGATGCTCTAGCCAGCTGAGCTAATCGTCCGTAGCAGGGACTATTATACCGAACAGTCCCGCTTTTGTCAAGCAAAAATTTACCTGATTTATATTTTTTTCTCGCTTATTCGTAAAGCGGATATTTCTTCGTCAGCTCCATGACCGTCCGGCGTACCTGCTCCTGCGTTCCCTCAAAGTCGGAAGCGGTATCATAGATGCATTTTGCGATGATCTTCATGTCCTCTTCCTTCATGCCGCGGGTGGTGGCGGCCGGCGTACCGATACGGACGCCGCTGGTAACAAAGGGCTTTTCCGGATCATTGGGGATGGCGTTTTTATTGACGGTGATGTAGTTATCGTCCAGACGGAGCTGCAGCTCCTTGCCCGTGATGTGCAGGGGACGAAGATCGGCCAGCATCAGGTGATTGTCCGTTCCGCCGGAAACCAGATCAAAGCCATAGCTCAGCAGCGCCTGCGCCAGTGCCTTGGAGTTTTTCACAATCTGCTCGGCATATGCCTTGAACTCAGGCTGCATGGCCTCCTTAAAACAGATCGCCTTTGCTGCGATGACGTGCATCAGAGGGCCGCCCTGCGTGCCGGGGAAAACAGCGGAGTTGATCTTTTTGGCAAACGCCTCCTTGCCCATGATGATGCCGCCACGCGGACCGCGTAGGGTTTTGTGGGTGGTGGTCGTGACGATATCGGCATACGGCACGGGGCTCATGTGCTGACCGCCTGCGACCAGACCGGCAATGTGTGCCATATCGACCATCAGCAGAGCGCCGTTTGCATGGGCGATGTCGGCAAACTGCTTGAAATCGATGGCGCGGGGATAGGCGGATGCGCCTGCGACAATGAGCTTCGGCTTGTGCATCTCGGCAAGGCGGGCTACTTCGTCAAAGTCGATGCGTCCGGTTTCCGGATTGACATCGTAGGAAACCGCGTTATAAATTTTTCCGGACTGGTTGGCGGGAGAGCCATGGGTCAGATGACCGCCGTTTGCAAGGCTCATGCCCAGAATGGTATCGCCCGGCTGCAGCAGCGCAGCATAGACGGCCAGATTTGCCTGTGCGCCGCTGTGGGGCTGCACGTTGACAAATTCCGCACCGAAAAGCTCTTTGGCTCTGGAAATGGCCAGATTTTCGATCTCATCCACCACTTCACAGCCGCCGTAGTAACGCTTTGCAGGAAGACCTTCGGCATATTTGTTCGTCAAAATCGTGCCCATGCAGGCGATGACGGCTGCGGAGGCAATGTTTTCCGAAGCGATCAGCTCAATGTTACGGCGCTGACGGAACAGCTCGTTTGCCATCAGTTCGCCGACCTCGCTGTCAAAGCGGCTGACATATTCGATATTGGGGGCCAGTTCGTTAATGATGCTCATGGTTTTTCTCCTTTCGATGTGCCGCACAAAAAAAGAAAATGAGTGCGACCATCTCCGGTGACACTCATCAAAGATACTCCGCAGAAAGCGGAATATTCCTCTGTCCTTTTGCCTGAGAGATTCGGCGAAAGCCTTGCACCTTCGGCACTCATACACGATGAGATTCTCCAGAGATCCCCTCCGCAGTTCGGTCTGTTTTCCTGAGAGCATTACTCCTTCGGAGGGCCGCATTCGGCCGCTTTCCCGAGCTGTTTCGACGGGTTATTTATTTCTGAAACTAATTATACCGTAATGAAAAATTTTTGCAATCGGCACATTGACAAAATATGCGCCGCTGCCGCAATTGGTTTCTGTGCATTATGCAACAAATACCGGCACATTTCGGATCAAAAGGAAAAGGCAGGAAGAATTTCTTCGACCTGCCTTGCCAAAGCCTTGATTACCGATCGGCTGCGTGATAGGTCAAGCCCTTGGGATAGAAGAAGCGGATTGCCTGCGGCACGACCTCAAATTCGATGTTTTTGCCCATCAGCAGCTCGCCGTCCAAATTGATCTCGTTGTCACAACCGCAGCGGACGGAGATTTTTTTGCAGCGGAAATGGCGGATCAGGTCGGGAAGCTCCTGATATCTGCCGGACTTGTATTTTCCGATCACGTTTGCCACGGTCAGACGGGAAACGCCTCTGACCAGCAGAACATCCAGCAGCCCGTCATCCGGCTCCGCTTCGGGAACCGGATTGAAACCGCCGCCGTACCAGCGGCCGTTGGCAATACAGACGAGCGTCTGATCGCCGCTGTACTCCACGCCGTCAATATCAATCATATAATGTCGATAGATGCCCTTGACAAGATTGATACCGGTGGACAGAATATACGCTCCGGAGCCGGACACCAGCGGCAGACGCTTATATCTGCCGACCGCCGTGCCGATACGGGCATCAAAGCCGACCGAGCAGATGTTCAGCGCATAATGCTCCTTCTGGCAGCGGATCAGGTCAAACGTGGCAACCTCACAGTCGAGCAGACGGTTTAAGTCCTTAAAAGCGTCCGGCTCTGAAAATATCTTGATAAAATCGTTGCCGGAGCCGCCGGGAAAGTGGGTCACTGCGGCGTTTTTGTGGCCTGCGATGCCGTTGACGATCTCATTGAGCGTTCCGTCGCCTCCGCAGGCATAAATACGGATGGGATCACCGGTTGCTGCGGCAGCCTGCGCGATTTTTTCACAATCACCGGGCGCTCTGGAAACCAAAATCTCATAGGCAAGGCAGCGCTTGCCGCACGCTTCGCGGATGCGCTGCGTGAATTCACCGGTCTTGTCGTATTTTCCGGCTGCCGGATTGATGATAAACAAGTGCTTCATAGTTGTCCCATCCTCTCAAAAATACATATAGACATTGCATTGGAGCCTGCCGTTATAGAGCTTGCGCTTTTTGGTCGCCTGCTTGCCAAAAAAGTGCTCAAACTCCGGCTCGGAGGAGATAATGTATTTTTTCCATCCGTCCGCAAATTTCAGATGTCTTCCAAAGGCGCGCATGAGCTGCTGCGCGCTGCGCTGCTCCAGCATTCGTTCTCCGTAGGGCGGATTGCAGACGATCAAGCCGCTGTCGCAGGGGAGGGATTGTTTGGTTGCATCCGCCTCACGGAATTCGATATGGTTTGCCACGCCTGCTTTTTTGGCATTGGCAATCGCAATGGAAAGACTGTTCGGATCGATATCGGTGCCCAGAATCCGATAATTGCCGCGGTATTCCAGGTCTCTTGCTTCGGTTTTGACCGTTTCCCAAATATCGGTAGGAACACAGCCCCATTTCTGCGCGCCGAATTCACGCTTCAGGCCGGGCGCACGGTTCAGCGCCGCCAGAGCAGCTTCAATCACAATCGTCCCCGATCCGCAAAACGGATCCCAGAAAAAGTCACGTCCGCGATAACGCGAAAGATGAACCAGCGCCGCCGCCATCGTCTCATGAAGCGGCGCCTCGTTGCCGACGGCACGGTAGCCGCGCTTGTGCAGGCTGACACCGGAGGTGTCGAGAAAGACCTCGCAGATATCCTTCATAATGGAAAAGCGCAGCGGATAGGTTTCCCCTGTTTCGGGCAGCCATGACAGGCCGTATTTTGCCCCCAGCCGGTCAACCGCCGCCTTTTTCGCGATCGCCTGACAGTCCGGAACGCTGTGAAGCTGTGAATCCAAGCTGTAGCCCTTGACCGGAAAAGCGCCCTGCTTCGGGATAAAACGCTCCAGCGCAATGGCTTTCACGCCCTGATAGAGCTCTTCAAAGCTCCTTGCCGGAAAACGCGCCAAAAGGATCATCACCCGTTCGCCCATGCGAAGGCGGACATTTGCGCGTGCCATTGCCTCAAAATCGCCTTCAAAAAAAACACGGCGATCTTCCACACGGACATTTTCCATATTCATTCGGCGCAGCTCGTCGCCGACCAGTCCTTCCAGACCGAACAGGCAGGGCACTGCCATCGTCAATCGTTCCATAGATACCTCGTTTTTTTCATACTATTATTTATATTATATCCGATAAAACGACCCATTGCAATGTAAAATCCTAGCTTTCGATAAAAAAGGACGGCATTCGTGCCCTGTCGAAGCCAAACGATCGGTTCCGGCGCGCTTTTGA
>JAEDKB010000009.1 GCA_016296045.1 Oscillospiraceae bacterium | reverse complement strand
GGCGCAGCAGCTTCCAAAGCGTCTGCGTATGCGCCTGTACGCCGTCTGTGCCGCTGATAACCAAAATCGCATAATCCAGCACCTGCATGGTACGTTCGGCTTCCGGAGAAAAGTCTACATGACCGGGTGTGTCTAATAGGGTAACAGAAAGCGTCTGCGTCTGAAAACGTGCCTGCTTGGAGAAAATCGTGATTCCACGGCTGCGCTCTAATTCATGGGTGTCCAGAAAGGCGTTGCCGTGGTCTACACGACCGAGCTTTTTCAGTTGTCCCGTGCGGTAGAGCAGTGCTTCCGAAAGCGTGGTTTTCCCTGCGTCTACCTGTGCGAAAATGCCGATAACGAGCTGCTTCATATTAACTCCAGTTCATTCCACATCCCGTTATGGACGTGATAGTCATGCGGCAGTGTATCAAAGCTGCCGTGCTTGCGTTCGAGTATTTTTTCAACGTGCGGCGGGAGAGGGCCGCCCATGCGCTGTGCAGAGCGTTCTTTGATAATCTCCAAATCGGCGGTCATCAGGATTTTAACGGCTGTATCGGGGACGAAGGAAAGCCGGCTTTTTTCCTCGGCAACATAGACGATGCGGGCATCCGCTTCAGACAAAAGCGCATGGAATGCAGCGGCTGCGTCAGCTTCTGATGGTGCAAGACGCAAATAATCCTTGCCGCAATAGAGAACAGCGCCTGTTTTTTTGCAGATCTTTTCGGCAAGCGCTTTCTTGCCGGTGCAGTTTTCGCCAAAAATACAGTAAACCACGATTTTAAATCCCTTCTATCATGAATTACAGGAAAATGTGTATGCAAAAGACAGTATCTCTTGCAAGTTCTTAATGAATCAGGTATAATACAGACAATCAAAAGCAAGAGGAGAGAGCCGATATGTTTGAATTGAGAAAATACACTGCGCCCGACTTCACGCAGGAGCGCTTTTTAAGTGCGCCCGAGGCTGTTTTAGAGCCTGCCCCCAAGGATGGCGTCGCACCGATGAATTACCATGCCATGAGCATTTTTCCGGAATACTTCCATATCGGAGGACAGTGGCTGCTTGCCGAGGAAAGCCGCATGGATTGTGTTGCGGTCTATGAGAACGGGAAAATTGCTGTTCGGGAATTCCGCCTGCTGAAAAAGGGCGACCTTGTTGTTACCGGCCGTACGGAAAAATGTGAGGACGGAATTTATGTTCATCCCGACGGATTTCATGAGCAGAAAGCGGAAAAGGACGTGTTTGCGTTCCGCCAGAACCGCTCCAGAGAGACTGCCTTTTCCCGTGATTATGACGAGATCTACGAGCTGTTGAAATATGAACGCGACCATGGAAAAATCGTCTGGGTTATGGGGCCTGCGTTCGCTTTTGATGCCGATGCGCGCACAGCAATGTCAAAGCTGATTGAAAACGGCTATGTTCATGCAATTCTGGCAGGCAATGCGCTTGCAACGCACGATCTGGAGGGCGCATATCTCAAAACGGCGCTCGGTCAGGATATTTATACGCAGGAATCCATGCCGAACGGCCATTATAACCATCTTGATTTAATCAATCGCGTGAAATATCACGGCAGCATTTCAAGATTCATCGAGGAAGAGAAAATCGATAACGGCATTATTTACAGCTGTGAAAAATACGGTGTTCCGTATGTTCTGGGCGGCTCGATCCGCGATGACGGCCCGCTGCCTCCCGTGTTCGGCAATGTCTATGAAGCACAGAACGCTATGCGAAATGAAATTCGCGGCGCAACAACCGTGATCGCAATGGCGACCATGCTTCACACCATTGCAACCGGCAATATGACACCGTCCTACCGCGTTATGCCGGACGGAACCGTGCGTCAGATCTATTTTTATTGCGTGGATGTTTCGGAATTCGTTGTAAACAAGCTGGCTGACCGAGGCAGCCTCTGTGCACGCGGCATCGTAACCAATGTGCAGGATTTTGTTGTGAATCTGCGAAAAGGTCTTGGCTTATAAACCAGAATTGGCGCTGCCTTTCGGCAGCGCCGTTTTTTATCCCTCGGAGATATCGGTATCAGAGGCCTTTTGGGCTTCCTTTTCGGCTTTTTTCTCTGCCATTTTCAGTTTGAATTGTTCGATCAAGGGAGAAAGCGCATCCAGAATACCTTTCTTTTGAACCTCTTCTTCGGCGACATGGAGCATCTTTACCTCAGTACCGCAGACTGCAAGAAAAGACAGCGGCGTTTTTGTGATCTTCATGCCGGAGCCTGCCATCAGTCCGTCTGCCTTTTTCTTTGCCGCAAGATCGCTGCCGCCGCCTGCAAAGCCGCACGACAGCTTGGATACCGGAATGATCGTAACATCGCCGATTACAATCGGTTCGCCTGTTACGGATTGCTCTGCGGAAAACGTCCGTGCCTGCTCGAAGGTAAATTCAAAAATTTTCATAAGCTCACTCATGATTTGCTGCCCTCTTTCTTCAAAACTTGTTTGAGATATCGCCAGATCAGCCCAAATGCAAAGCCGAGAATACTGTAGGGACGATAGGTAAGCCGACCGTCAAACTGCGCAGTAGTAGTTTCCTGCGTATCATCGCAGCGGATATCCACATTCCGGCTGCGGAATTTCATGGAAGAGTCCAGAAGCGTGAGCAGGGGATAAACTGCCGCGCATATGGTGCCGTAGCGAAGTGCTGCATCGGCGGCATCGCTGTCTCCGACTGTGATGCTGAGGTCAAATTTCCGAAAAACGCCTTTGCTGACCAGACCGAAAAGTCGCGAGAACAGGTTTTTCACCGCAGTAAAAACGCTTCCAATGGTTTCCAGCAGGCCGTTTTCGCTGATGGATTGCTTCGCCTTTGCCGCAGAGCTGACATCGTCCAAACCAAGAAACGAGAGAAGAAAGCTTACTGCGCCCGAGCGATCTTTTGACTTGCTTTTCTTTGTTTTTTTCGATTTTTCCTGTTCGGCGGGCTTTTTCCGTGATTTTTTTGATGTTTTTTCGTTTTTTTCGCTGTCCGTCAGAGTCCAAAAACAATATTTGATCCGGTATTGCAATCCGCGCTCGGGTGTATACTTCAAAAAAATTTGCAGAGGCAGTACCAGCAACAGCACGACCAACGCAAGAATGCCGAGAATAATCCATAGAGCGAGCATTGCAGCACTCCCTTCCTTTTTCCTTTATTATAATCGATGAAATATGTTTTTACAAGTCTGACAGACTTTACTTTTCAGAAAAACTATGGTATTGTTAAACAAATTAAGCTAAAGGAGAAACGCTGCATGAAATTGATGCGCCAGCTTTTTTATATCTTTTCCAAAAGACAACGCTGGCAGTTTGCCGGATTATTTTTGCTGCAACTGATTGAAACCTGCCTGGATTTCTTCGGCGTGACCTTAATTCTGCCGTTTGTGAATATCCTCATCAACGCGGAATCCTTGCAAACAACCGGATGGTATGTTGCAATCACAAACATTGTCGGTTCTTCCACGCAGTCGGTACTGCTGTTTCTGACATTCCTGATGATGGGCGTATATATCTTAAAAAACTCATATATGCTCTTCCTGACAAATCTGCGTGTAAAGTTCATGGGTATCAGCAGAGTCCGCATGGGCTCCAAAATGATAAACTGCTATATGCATAAGCCCTATACGTTCCATCTGCAGCGCAATACGGCTGAGATCGTGCGTAATATCAACGGCGATGTCGGCGGTTCCTTCAACGTCATTTCCAGCATCTTCTCACTGATTGCCGATGTGTTGATTATCGTTTCGCTTACGGTTTATCTTTTCGCAGTCGATTTTGTGCTGACAATGGCAGTTCTTGCGGCGCTCTTGTTCTGTTCCGGTATTTATTTTATGGTGGTCCGAAAGAAGATCCGCAGCACCGGTCAGGAAAACCGAAAGATCACCGCAAAAATGTATAAGGCGATTCATCAGTCCATGGGTGGAATTAAGGAAGTCAAGATCATGGGGCGTGAAAAATACTTTGCGGATGTCTACAATGCCGCAGGAGCCGAGTCCGTTGCCCTGAGCAGGCGCTATTCCGTCATCAGCTCAATTCCGTCCAGACTGATCGAAACGCTGTGTATGTGTGCGATTCTCGGCGTGATCGCGTTTAAAATTCTTTCCGGTGAGGATCTTACAGCAATCGTGCCGAGTCTGTCCGCCTTTGCGGTTGCGGCAATTCGACTGATGCCCCGTGCGAACAGCATCAATTCTCTGATCAATTCGATCACCTATAATAAGCCGTCGCTTGAGGCACTTTATGAAGATCTGACCGAGTCTGATCGGGAAGAAGCAGAACGGCAGAAGGAGATCGATGAGAAAAAGAAGCAAAATCGCACGGTCAAGATCGGCGAAGAGCACAGTATTTTTGCAAATAACATTACATATACCTATCCGAATAAAACGGAACCGGTTTTGAAAAACGTCAGTATATCTGTCAAAGCCGGAGAATCTGTGGGAATTGTCGGTGTAACCGGAGCGGGAAAGACAACCCTTGTGGACATCATTCTCGGGCTGCTCAAGCCGCAGGAGGGCGCGGTCTGCTACGGAGCAATGGATATCAATGAGGACTATGGCGAGTGGCAGAAGCACATTGGGTACATTCCGCAGAACATTTATCTTGTCGATGATACGATCCGCAATAATGTTGCGCTCGGTGTGGATGCAGAAGAGATTGATGAAAATGCTGTCTGGAGGGCATTGGAAAATGCACAGCTTGCAGATTTTGTCCGAACCCTGGAAGACGGACTTGATACGGTGATCGGTGAGCGCGGCATCCGTATTTCCGGAGGCCAGCGGCAGAGAATCGGCATTGCGCGCGCGCTTTATAACGATCCGGAGATATTGTTCTTTGACGAAGCAACCTCGTCACTCGACAATGAGACGGAAAAGGCAGTGATGAAATCCATCAATGCGCTCGGCAAGCAGAAAACGATGATTATTGTAGCGCATCGCCTGACCACGTTGACCGGCTGCGACCGGATCTACAAAGTTGACGGCGGCAATGTTCAAGAGACGGTGCTGAATATCTGATTTCTGATTTTGAGTTAACAAAAGAGAGAGCCTGTCGGTTCTAACCGACAGGCTCTTTTGCTACTTAATAGTTTTCTTTTCTTACTTCAAAATAGCTTTGAGGATGCTTACATACAGGACAAATATCAGGGGCTTTGGTTCCTACAACGAGATGTCCGCAGTTGCGGCATTCCCACATTACAACGCCGCTTTTTTCAAAGACTTCCTTGGCTTCGACATTATGAAGTAATGCTCTGTATCTTTCTTCATGTGCCTTTTCAATCGCGGCTACCCCGCGGAACTGCTCGGCAAGCTCGTGGAAACCTTCCTCATCCGCGTCCTTTGCCATGCGGTCGTACATATCCGTCCACTCATAGTTTTCGCCTTCCGCAGCGTGCAAAAGGTTTTCAGCGGTATCGCCAAGCTCGCCAAGTGCTTTGAACCAAAGCTTGGCGTGTTCCATTTCGTTCTGTGCGGTCTGCAGGAAGAGCGCGGCGATCTGCTCATAACCGGCTTTTTTCGCAACGGATGCAAAATATGTATATTTGTTTCTTGCCTGAGATTCACCTGCAAAGGCTTCCCATAAATTCTTCTCGGTCTTTGTGCCGGCATAGGGATTTTTGGATGCTTCTTCCAGCTTTACAAATTTTGAAGCGGGCTGCTTGCAGATAGGGCAGGTAAAACCATCGGGCATAGGGCCTTCGTGGATATATCCACATACAGAACATTTCCATTTTTCCATTGTTACAGTCTCCTTTACAATTTAAAATATTTTTACAGCACGATCAAGGCCGCCTTACAGCAGCTTTATCAGACCAATGCTGCGGATGAACTTTTTGATCGCATAACGTTTTATTTGAGCCGATCAGCGCGACGGGTATTTGTAATGATATGATTTTTCGGCAGGCGAGTATTGTAAGTCAATACCGAAAACCTCCTGAACGATACCGGAATCGCAAATCTTCTGCGGCGTGTCAAAAGCGGCAATTTTCGCGCCTTTTATGACTGCGATACGGTCCGAGAAGCCAAACGCCAACGGAAGATCGTGCATTACGGCAACAATGCCTTTTCCGCGATCCGCGAGAGAACGTAATATTTTCATCAGCTCCACCTGATTGGAAATATCCAAATAAGTGGTAGGCTCATCCAGGAGAATATAGTCGGTATCCTGTGCCAATGCCATTGCAATATAGGCCTTTTGCCGCATACCGCCCGAAAGAGCGGAAAGGGGAGTGCCGGCAATATCGGCAATTCCCATCTGCCGCAAAGCGGCACTTGAGATTTCCCGGTCTTTTTTACTGTATCGGCGGGGATAACTCAAATGCGGGAATCTGCCGTGGAGCACCAATTGTTCAACCGTCATATCGGATACGCTTTTTCCCTGCGCGAGATATGAGACTTTCTTTGCCATGCTTTGACGAGACAATTCCGATTCGCCGTCAAACAGCATTTCACCGCTTTTTGCATTTATGATGCCAATCACCGTTTTCAGCAGGGTGCTTTTTCCGGAACCGTTTTTTCCGATTACAGAAATCAGTGTTCCTTTCGGAACGGAAAGAGAAATTTCGCTCAAAACGGTTTTGGAAGGGTATCCGGCGGTTACTTTTTTCAGCTCAATCACGGGCGTGACCTCCTTTGCCCTTGATCAGAATAAATACAAAGAAAGGTGCGCCCAGAAATGCCATAATGATCCCTACGGGAATTTCATAAGGAGCGAAAGCGGTTCTTGCGATGGTATCACACAGGCAGACGAAAGCCGAACCGAATAAAGCGCAAAGCGCAATCAAATGCGAGGATTTACTGCCGGCCAAACGTCTGACGGCGTGAGGAACGATAAGCCCCACAAAGGATAAAAGTCCCGCGAGGCTGACGGCGCATCCGGCAAGAAGCGCTGCCAAAAGCAAGAATACTGTCCGCATAACCGAAGTATTCATGCCAAGCCCTTTTGCGTTATCATCACCCAGAGTAAGAACGTCCAGCTCGTTTGTCAAAGTAAGCAGTACAATCAAGGTAATCAGAATCATAAAAGCGGCAGGAATCAGCTTTTGGTAGGTAACCGCCGAAAACTCACCGATTTTAAAGTCGTTGCTCATCACCCCTACATTCGGTGTGAAGGTGATAATTGTGTCCGAAACGGCGCCGAGCAGACTGTTCATGGCGACACCGATCAGGATAACCGTACCACGCGATGCACCCCATTTGCGGGAGCCGAGGCTGACAAGCATCACCGCAGCAAAAGCACCGAGAAAAGAAAACACCGACAGCCGCCACCCGCCGTATATGCCGAGAGCCGTGCAAATTGTTACGGCAAGCCCTGCACCGGAATTAACGCCGACGATACTCGGTGAGGCAAGACGATTTGCAAGCACCCCTTGGATGACCGCACCCGAAACGGAAAGTGCCGCACCGCAGACAAGAGCGGCTGCGGTTCTCGGAAGCCGGACGAAAGCGAAAATCCGTGCTCCGGCAGAGGAACCGAAGCCCTCCGTAAATGCCTGCTTGATTTCAAAGAATGTCAGTCCGGTGCTTCCGAGCGTCAGCCCCGCGATAACAGAGATACCGAGGAACAAAAACCCCGCCAAATACAACCACGTTATTCTATTTGTCTTTTTCAAGCAGGATTGCGCTGAGTTGTTCATATGCTTCCGCCCATTTTGCATTCGGTTTAATGTTAAAGAGTTTTCGATCCATGATGTGCAGCCGATTTTCACTGACAGCTTCCAGCGAGCCCCAAGCAGGGTTTTCGTCCATCATTCTTGTCAGATTATCGATTGCTGTTTCCGTGTCATCACCCATTGTGACGACAAAAATACGGTATGGCTCCTCACGAATTACGCTTTCCACGCTCAGATTTTCAAGCAATGCTTCATCGCTGTCTGCGATATTGATGCAGCCAAGATCGGCAAGCATTTCGCCGAGAATCGTTCCTTCGCTGCCTTTGGCCTTGACGAAACCGGAAGAGGCTCTCAGCAAAAGGATCTTGCGTTCATTTTCGGGAAGATTCGCATGGAGGCATTCTTCTTTGATTGCGTCGATTTGTGCTTGAAGCATCGTTCCGTTTTGCTCATAAAGGTCTTTCCTGCCCGTAATATCGGTGCAGATATCCAGCATGGAGAGATAATCCTCAAAGCAATCCACATCAAAATACGCTACGGTGATGCCGGCGTTTTCCAGCGTTTCTTTCATTTCGACGTTGGAGGCTGTAGAAGCGCTTGCTATCACGAAGTCGGGGTCTGCCGAAAGCAGACTTTCCACACTCGGCGAATGTGCACCGCCGATATTGACGGCATCTCCGAGCTCAAGCCCGAAATCGTCCCAAGCATCCTCAGCAGCGGCGCATACGCTGCCGCCGGAAAGCTGCCACACATCCGCAAAGCTGCCGATCAGTGCCGCAACACGCTCAGGACTTTTTTCTATGTGAATCTCTCTGTTCAGTGCATCCGTAAAAATAATTTGAGCGTCCAAGTCGGAAGAAACAATATCGCTGCTTTTTACGGAGCAGCCGCAAAAGGTGAAAAGTACCAGTGCTATGAATACGGCAATCAACCTTTTCATCAGCAGGTAGCACCGCCTTTTACCGTTTTATTCAAAATCGCTGTTTTATCGATTTTGCTGTGAATGAGCTTGTCTTCCACGTATTCAAAGCCCAAACGGTGGATGGTGTCTGCAAAACGTTCGCCGGAGCGTCCTTCGTCGCGGAAGAACAAAATGGCGCGTTCTATCACATCCATAACTTCTTCCTCTGAGGTGAAAATTCTGCTGAGCGGTCTTCCGTTTGCAAATTTTTTGCCCCATCTGCCGCCGATGTAAATCTTATAACCGTCGGTGTATTCCGGAATAACGCCGAACGGGCATTTGTTTTTGCAGCGGCCGCAGTTGTTGCACTCTGCGCCGAGAGCGAGCTTTCCGTCAACAAGCTTTGCCGCCTGAATGGGGCAGGCTTTTTCAACCTGACACACCTTGCAGCCTTTGCACTGACCGGCGTTCACCATGGGAATTCTTTGACCGACCACGCCGAGGTCATTCAGGTCCGGCTTTACACAGTTGTTGGGGCAGCCTCCGACGGCAATTTTGAATTTGTGGGGCAGGGTAACATCGTGATAACCGAGATAAAAACGCTCGTGAATTTTTTCGCTGAGCCCAAAGGTATCAATCAGACCGTACTGGCAGGTCGTACCCTTGCAGGAAACAACGGGACGGACAAGGGAGCCGGTTCCGCCGGTCAGAAGCCCGTTTTCGTTGAGATATTCGATGAGCTCGGCGATGTCGGCATAGTGAACACCCTGAATTTCCAAGGTCAGTCGGGAAGTCATCGTAACTTCGCCGCTTCCGAACTTTTCCGCAGCCTCAGCAATGATGTGCTGTTCCGATGCGGTAATTTTACCGTTTTTGGTAATGACACGCACATTGAAAATATCCGAATAACGCTTGTCCTGCAGGCAGCCCAAGCCCTTCACTCTTTTAATTTCTTCCGGAGAGAGTTTCCCGACGGGGTTGTCTACCTTCACGGTGTTAAAAAATGCGCCGCCCTCCAATACCTTTGTGTTCGTATAACCGTAATATTTCAGACGATTCTGCAAGAAATATCCCCGTTTGCCTCTCGTGCAAACAAGAAGCAGCTTTTCATCCTTGCCAATGCCTTGGATCTCTCCGTTCACTTTTCCGAGATTCACCCAAGTGGCACCGAAAATCTTTGCTTCCGGCTGCACATCAATGACACGGTATCCTTTTGCTTTGCCGGCAAGATATTCCGCCGGCGTAACGGTCTCAAAATCGCCGTTCATTTTATTTTGCAGCACATAGCAGGCCTGAACAAAGGGATGAATGGCGGTGGAGAAGGGAGGCGCGTATGCCATGTCCATGGTATCAAAATCGCTTACTTTCAGTCCTGCGGAAATTCCGACAACGGCAATGTCCGTCATTTTATCAACGGCTCCGCTGCCGATCACCTGCATGCCGAGCAGTTTGCCTGTGTTTTTATCGGCAATCAGCTTCGTCGCAAATACAGAGGAATTCGGATAATAATGTGCCTTGTCATCGCTGATACAAACAACGGTTTCGACATCATAACCGGCGTTTCGTGCCTGCTCCTCGGAAAGACCGGTTCTGCCGGCACTGAGCGTATCGGAGAGTTTTACAACGCCGGTTCCGAGACAGCCGCCGTATGCGCTTTCGGTTCCGGTGAGTGTTTTTGCCAGACATCTTGCCGTAATATTCGCGGTGGAACCCATAGCAGACCACTGCGGGTCGCCTGTAATACGATTTTTCACAACGGCACAGTCGCCGACGGCATAGATGTCATCAAGATTTGTCTTTTGATACTCGTCAACAACAACCGCGCCCTTTATCATTTCAATGCCGGTGCCTTCGAGGAAGGCAGTAGCCGGACGGATACCGATGCATAAAATCACCACATCGGCCGCAAGCTCGCCTACACTGGTCATAACGGCGTTTACGGAGAATTCACCACGGAACCCGGAAACCGCCGTTCCGGTCATGATTTTGCAGCCGTTCTTTCGCAGCTGCCTTGCGGCAAAGCCGGCCATTTCGGGATCAAGAATATTCGGAAGAATCTGATCGAGCATATCAATGACCGTTACGGATAGATTTTGTGCCATCAGGTTTTCGGCCATTTCCATGCCGATGAATCCGGCACCTACCACAACAGCGTTTTTGCAATGATGCAGTTGAATGTAATTCCGGATAGCAATGGCATCGTCCGGTGTTCGGACGGTAAAAATGCCCTCAAGTGAAACACCGCTGATCTGAGGAACAATGGGAGACGCACCGCTTGCAACGATCAGTTTATCGTAGTTTACGGTCTTCCGGGAGCCGTCCGTGTTGTTGCGGAAAACAACCGTTTTCGCATTGGCATCAACGTGAACAGCCTCTTCCCCGGTGTGAACAACTGCTCCGGTAAGGGAGGCAAACTTTTCGGGAGAGTTTACAATCAGTTCCTCACTTGTTTCAATTTCACCGCCAACATAATAAGGTAAACCGCATCCGGCATAGGAAATATCGTTGCTCTTGGTATAAATCTCTACCTGAGCAGAGCGATCCTCTCGCTTGATTTTTGCTGCCGCTTTTGTTCCGGCTGCAACACCGCCGATGATTATCACTTTCATATTCTGTCTCGCTTTCTTCTGTATGAATGATTGACATACGCTGTTAAATATGGTAAAATGCGAATAAATATCATATGTCATAAACTGGTTTTATGATACCATAATGAAAAACATATGTCAATCATTATCGAAAGGAATCATATATGTCCAGACCGAGAAAATGCAGGAAAGTTTGCTGCCTGCCGAAGGTGAATGAATTTCATCCCAAAGACGGAAACAAAGCAATGATGATCCTCACAGTCGATGAGTATGAAGCCATACGTTTGATAGATAAAGAAAGATTTTCTCAGGAGGAGTGCGCCGGATATATGGGAGTTGCGCGTACAACGGTGCAACAAATCTATAACGCCGCAAGAGAAAAAATTGCGGAAGCTCTGGTTGAAGGCATCGGCCTTCGAATTGAGGGCGGAGAATACTCCCTTTGCAGCGGCGAAGAAACACAATGCGGCTGCGGCGGCTGCCGCAAACACCGCAGCCCGTGAAAACGGACGGATTTTCGGTGTAAATTCTGCTTGGAAATCTATTTTCAATCTTTCTATCAGGTATTCGTATAATACGAAAGGTGCTGCCTCTCAGGATTTTTGAAATCCTGAGAGACAGCACCTCTTTGAAATTAGTTTTCGATTTCGTATTTCCAGTCAATGATTCCGCCAAATTCCTTAACATTGGTATAACCGAGCTTTACCAGTTCCTCGGCGGCGATTTTGCTTCTTCGTCCGCTTCGGCAGTAAACAAGGATCAGTTCGTCTTTATCCGGAAGTTTGGCTTCGGCCTGTTCTGATATTTCATATTCAGGGATCAATATCGCGCCGGGGATATGTCCCTCGGCATACTCCGCTTCGGTTCTTGCGTCTATGATGATGTATTCGGATTCCGAATCCATAAGCGCTTTGGCCTCATCGCCGCTGATTTGCTCATAGTCAATTTGATTTTCCGACTCAGAAGCGCAAGCCGCAAACGAAAGCAGCAGGAGAGCAGCCAAGGCCAAAACGATGATTGTTTTACCTACATTCTGTATCAACATAGAAATGCACCATCCTTTTTATTGATATCCGATCCGTATAACCGCCCACAAACATAGTGAATACCGGCTTGGTTTATCTGCGAAGAGCAATGGTGAAAGAAACCGATCCTTTAGCTTGTTTCATAGAGCGGCGAGGTGTAATCAGTACCACTCCTCCAGCATACGGCGGCACAGCTCCTCGCTCACGGGCATGGGCGCATTGCCGGCAAAGCGTTCGGCGGCAACCTCCGGGGCACAGGCAAGAAGCTCCTCCTTTGCTACCTCGTAGGCAGCCCAGGGCTTCATGCCCAGAACCTCGTCACGGAACCAACGGATACGCTGAGCGGTGATTCTGCCGATTTCCAGATCGGTAGAATCGTCAGGGTACTGCGCACCGAGGATTAAGCCGATTTCCTTGACCTTTTTCACGTTGACCTCGGCGGTGTAGAGCATCGTGCCGGGCAGGGCATAGGCACAGACTGCGCCATGGGGGATTTTGTACTTTGCGCCTACAATATGAGCCTGAGAGTGACCGAGATGGGTGCCTGCGTTGTTCAGCATCCAGCCGGCAAGACAGGAGGCAATCATCATGCGCTCACGGGCTTCCAGATCG
Organism: Oscillospiraceae bacterium; assembly: GCA_016296045.1. Taxonomy (GTDB): domain Bacteria; phylum Bacillota; class Clostridia; order Oscillospirales; family Oscillospiraceae; genus JAZOXB01. The sequence goes on along the minus strand of JAEDKB010000009.1, from coordinate 7,350 downwards.
TAGCCGTTTTCCACTGCCTTGGGCAGATATTTGGCAATCAGATACATTACCTTTTCGCAGATGGCATCGGTGATGGGAGAAGAAAGAGCGGAGGTATAGGCTTCGGCAGCGTGAGCAAAGGCATCCATACCGGTGGCGGCGGTCATCTGGGCAGGCAGGGTCGTCACCAGCGGCGGGCACAAAACCGCGTATTCGCTGACGGCATTGTTGGATAGTACAGCCAGCTTGGCGTGGGTTTCGTCATCGCTGACGACCAGCGCGTTGGAAAGCTCGCTGCCGGTGCCGGACGTGGTTGGCACAGCGATGAGACCCTCACAGAATTCGGGAACGGTACGGTCAGATACATAGTCTTCGATCTTGCCGCCAAACTTGCGGACGATATTGATGCCTCTTGCGGTATCTATGGCACTGCCGCCGCCGATGGCGATCAGACAGTCACAGCCCTTTTCCTGAAACAAGGCTGCGCCGTCGTTGATGGTATAGGCAGGAGGGTCGGGAATGATGCCGTCAAAAAGAACGTAGGAACGTCCCGTTTCCTCCAGCTTGTGTACCATTTCCTGAATGGAGGGATGCTGTAACTGGAAGGTGCTTACCAGCAGCAGCGGCTTGCGATAGCTGCGAGCCTCAAGAATATCAAAAATGGCATCTGCCAGCTCACGGGTCACAACGACTTTCACATTTTGCTCCAATTTGTACTGCATAATCTGTCTCCTTCTTTGTAAAAATGTTTCCAAGGGGGATGTCTCTGCGGATCATTATAATAGAATTGCCGACAATTTGCAATCAATTAAATTGAACCTGCTGAACGGCTTGCAGTCCTCTTATACACATTTTTCTCAGTTTGGGGCAAAATCAATCAGTTTCCGTAACAAATTTTCACATGTTTTTTTGATTTTTCAAAATGGCTTGTTTTTTGTAGAAATCTACGGTATAATAAATCACCGGCAAAACTCATGTTTCGGAGGTTGTTAGATGGATAACAAAGCATATGTGGTCGTGATAGGCGGGCTGAACCTCGATATTGCCGGCCTGTGCGGCCAGATCTATCGGGAAAAGGATTCCAACATTGGCACAGTGGAGCTTTCTGCCGGCGGTGTTGGGCACAACATTGCGCAGAATCTTGCAAAATTGGGCGTTCCGGTGGAACTGATCACCGTCTATGGTGACGATCATTTCGGCAGAATTCTGGAAGAAGAGTGCAAAAAAGACGGCATCTCCCTGAACTACGCCGCCTGTATTCCCGGCGGCAAAAGCTGTACTTATCTTTATGTAACCGACAGTCAGGGCGAAATGATGTCTGCCGTTAACGCCATGGAACTGATCAACAGCGTTACCCCCGAATTTTTGGAGTCCCGCAAAGAGTTGATTAACGGTGCCAGCCTGTGCGTGGTGGATGCCAATATCAGCGAAGAAAGCATTCGCTGGCTGGGGGAAAACTGTACGGTTCCGATGTATGCTGACCCTGTATCTACCATCAAGCTTCCCAGACTGCGCAGTCTGCTGCCCCGTCTGGACGGCTTTAAGCCGAATGCTTTGGAGGCGCAGCTTCTCACCGGCGTTGAGATCACCGATGAGGCATCCGCTAAGTGTGCGGCAGACCGCTTGCTGGAAATGGGCGTGAAAAACCTGTTCATCTCTCTGGGAAAGGACGGCATCTTCTGCTGCAACCGCAGCGAAAGCGCGCTGGTTCCCATCGTAAAAACGGATATCGTCAGCGTGAACGGTGCCGGTGATTGCAGCATGGCGGTGATTTGCTGGGCGCGGTATCGTTTCGGAGATACGCTCTCCATGCGCCGTATCGGCGAAATGACGCAAAGAGCTGCCAGCCTGACCCTGCAGACGCATAAAACCGTTTCTCCTATGCTTTGTGAAGAAGCGATTACAAAATAATTGTTAAGGAAGTGTGATTGACTATGATTAAGCAGATTTATTCTCTCGTGAATTACAACGAAAGCGTAGCCACCATGGATGCCGGTGCCGACCACATCGGTCTGGTTCCCATGCAGAGCGGCGGCGTACCTGCTCACCGTGTTCCCTTTGATGTTGTTGACCGCATTTTTGACGAGGCAAAGCGCAGAGGCGTCAAGTGTGTTGCCATCATGCTCAATAAGGATCCGGATGAAATGATTTTCATTACCAAGCGTGTAAAGCCCGACATTTTGCACATTGCGGGCATGGAATACACGGCGGATGAAGCCTTTGCCGAGCGTCTGCACAGAGAGTGCCCCGGAGTGAAGCTGATGCAGGCTGTTTTGGTCGATGGCCCCGGAGCCGTCGAACGTGCAAAGCATTATGCAAAGTTCTGTGATTTCATCCTGACCGACTCCGGTCTGGCCGCAGATACCGGCATTGGTGCCAGCGGCTTGACCCACGACTGGAGCTACGACGCGGAAATCGTTCGCTCTGTGGATATTCCGGTAATTATCGCCGGAGGTCTTGGGCCTGACAATGTGGCCGAGTGCATCCGTGCGATCAAGCCCTACGGCGTTGATTCCCTGACTAAGACCAGCTATAAATACAACGACGGCATCATGGAAAAGGATATCGAGAAGGTGAAGCTTTTCTGCCAGCGTGCGGATGAAGCGGCAAAGGAGCTTGCCTGATTTGACTTCTGTTTGACGCGTTTTGCAGCCGGCCCGGTTACCATGTTGGTGACCGGGCCGCAGCCTGTCCTACGGAAAAAGCGGCTGCATTTGGGCCATCAGCCCTCCCCGGAAATTCTTTTTCCCCAAAATTCTTTTGCACGCAAAAGAAAATCACGATAAAACAGGAACAATACAAAAAAATATATAAAAAAACTTCGTCAAAATCAGCAAAAAATGTTGACACTTTTCGGTAATTCTGCTATAATCTTTAATCGCGTGAGCATAGATTTCTGGCAATGCCGGAGGAGTAAGAACAGTGCTTGAGGAATTAAAATCCGCCAAAAAAGTGGTCGGGATCAAGCAACTGCGTAAAGCGCTCAATGCCGGCAGCGTAAAGAAGGTTTTTATTGCCGAGGACGCGGATCCGCTGCTGACAGATCCGATCGCCGAACGGTGCAGACAGTTGAATATCCCTGTGATTTCCGTTCCGACGATGAAGCAGCTCGGCGCAGCTTGCAGCATTTGCGTGGGCGCGGCAGTTGCCGCGATCCTCTAAAATTTGTATCCAACGGAATATTTTTGAATATTCCGGGATAATATAAACGCTGGAATACAGCGAAATATGAGAGAAAGGAGAACAACATGCCTACTTTTAATCAGTTGGTCAGAAAAGGCAGAGAGCAGAGCACTTACAAGTCCACGGCTCCCGCACTGCAGAAGGGTCTCAACACCCTGAAGAACCGCGCTACCGATCTTGCATCTCCCCAGAAGAGAGGCGTCTGCACCGCAGTTCGTACCACCACCCCGAAGAAGCCGAACTCCGCACTTCGTAAGATCGCCCGTGTCCGCCTGACGAATGGCTACGAGGTTTCCGCCTACATCCCCGGTGTCGGCCACAACCTGCAGGAGCACAGCGTCGTCCTGATCCGCGGCGGCCGTGTTAAGGACCTCCCCGGTGTCCGTTACCACATTATCCGTGGTACGCTTGATACGCAGGGTGTTCAGGGTCGTATGCAGAGCCGTTCCAAGTACGGTCAGAAGCGCCCGAAGGCCAAGAAGAAGTAATCAAGAGTTCCAACGCCTTACCGCAAGGCACCGCCTTGCCATGCGTTTTTTATATAATTTTTATTGTATGGGAAACCTTTGGCAGGCACAAAACGGTAGGTAAAGCCTATCGAAGTACCTATGAAATCATTTTATGAAGGAGGGAAGCAAAGTGCCCAGAAGAGGTAATGTTCCCAAGAGAGAGGTCCTTCCGGATCCGATCTACAAGTCCACTCTGGTAACTAAGCTCATTAACAGCGTCATGCTCGACGGCAAGAAGGGCGTTGCCCAGAGAGTCGTCTACGGCGCATTTGAAATCGTCGAAGAAAAGACCGGCAAAAACGGTCTCGACGCATTCCAGCAGGCTATGGAAAACATCATGCCTTCCCTGGAAATTAAGTCCCGTCGTGTCGGCGGCGCAACCTACCAGGTTCCTCTGGAAGTTCGTCCCGAACGTCGTCAGACTCTCGGCCTTCGTTGGCTGACAACCTATTCCCGCAAGCGCAGCGAAAAGACCATGAAGGAACGTCTCGCAGGCGAAATCATGGATGCTTGCAACAACACCGGCGCATCTGTTAAGAAGCGCGAAGACACGCACAAGATGGCAGAAGCCAACAAGGCATTCTCCCATTTCCGCTGGTAACCGAAAAGGAGTTACGCAATGCCGAGACAATATTCTCTTGAGAATACGAGAAACATCGGTATTATGGCGCACATTGACGCCGGCAAGACCACCACGACAGAACGTATTTTGTTCTATACCGGCCGCACCTACAAGCTGGGTGAGACGCACGAGGGCAATGCGGTCATGGACTGGATGGAACAGGAACAGGAGAGAGGCATCACGATTACGTCTGCCGCTACCACCTGCTTCTGGAAAGGCTGCCGCATCAATATCATCGACACCCCGGGTCACGTTGACTTCACCGTTGAGGTCGAACGTTCCCTGCGCGTGCTCGATGGTGCAGTCACTGTGCTGTGTGCCAAGGGCGGCGTAGAACCCCAGACGGAAACCGTCTGGCGTCAGGCCGACAAATACAATGTTCCACGCATGGTCTATGTGAATAAAATGGACATCATGGGCGCCGATTTTTTCAATGTTCTCAACATGATGCATGATCGGCTCAAATGTAACGCTGTTCCCATTCAGCTGCCGATCGGTGCAGAAGCCGAGTTCAAAGGTGTCATTGACCTCATCAGAATGAAGGCCAATGTGTTCTACGATGAGCTTGGAAAAGATGTCCGTGAGGAAGAGATCCCCGAGGATATGCGCGAAATTTCGCAGGAGTACCATGAGAAGCTGCTCGAAGCCGTCTCCGATCAGGATGACGAAATCATGGAGCTGTATCTCATGGGAGAGGAAGTCCCTCTGGACAAGCTCTATGCCGCGATTCGCAAGGCTACCATCGGTGTTCACATGATTCCCGTTACCTGCGGTACCTCTTATAAAAATAAAGGTGTGCAGGAATTGCTGGACGCAATCGTAGCGTATATGCCGTCTCCCCTTGATAAAAAGGGCATCACCGGCATAAACCCGAAGACCGAAGAAGAGGAATTCCGGCCGGCCGATGATTCGGCGCCGTTTTCCGCTTTGGCTTTCAAGATTGCGACGGATCCGTTCGTCGGCAAACTCTGCTTCTTCCGCGTTTACTCCGGATATGTTGAAAAGGGAACGACGGTTCTCAATTCAACCAAGGGTACACGCGAGCGTTTGGGCAGAATCATGCAGATGCACGCAAATCACAGAGAAGATCGTGATACGGTTTATTCCGGTGATATTGCCGCGGTGGTCGGTGTGAAAAACACTACCACAGGCGATACCTTCTGCGATGAAAAGCATCCGATCATTCTTGAGTCTATGGAATTCCCTGAGCCGGTCATCCGTGTTGCCATCGAACCGAAAACGAAGGCAGGACAGGAAAAAATGGGCATTGCGCTCATGAAACTGGCTGAGGAAGATCCCACATTTAAAACCTATACGGATACGGAAACCGGGCAGACCATCATTGCCGGTATGGGTGAGCTCCATCTGGAGATCATTGTTGACCGACTCCTGAGAGAGTTTAAGGTCGAGGCAAATGTTGGCGCGCCGCAGGTTGCCTATAAGGAAACTGTTCGCGGAAGTGCGGATGTTGATATGAAATATGCCCGTCAGTCCGGCGGCAAGGGTCAGTATGGTCATGTAAAGATCAAGCTGGAGCCCAACGAATCCGGTAAAGGCTATGAGTTTATCAACGCCGTTACAGGCGGCTCGATCCCCAAGGAGTATATCCCCGCAGTCGATCAGGGCATTCAGGGGGCAATGTCAGCCGGCGTGTTGGCAGGCTTCCCCGTTGTGGATGTCAAGGTCACCCTGTATGACGGCTCCTATCACGAGGTTGACTCGTCTGAGCTTGCCTTTAAGATTGCCGGTTCCATGGCATTTAAGGAAGCCTGCCATAAGGCAGATCCGGTTGTGCTGGAGCCGATTATGAAGGTCAGCGTTGTCGTTCCGGAGGAATATACCGGCGACGTGATCGGCGATCTTTCGTCCCGCCGCGGAAACATTCTCGGAATGGTTCCCAGAAACGGCGCGACCCAGATCGATGCAAATGTGCCGCTTGCAGCAATGTTCGGCTATGCAACCGATCTGAGAAGCCGTACGCAGGGACGTGGACAGTATTCTATGGAACCGAGCCACTATGTTGAACTGCCGAAGAATATTCAGCAGGAAATCGTTGAAAAACGCGGTTCTTGATTAAAAAGTGCTTGCTATTACGGAATGATTAGTGTATAGTAGTACTATCTGAGGAAAAAACAATTTTACCATTTATAAATCAAACAGGAGGATTTTTTCAATGGCAAAGCAGAAATTTGAAAGAACAAAGCCCCATGTAAACATCGGCACCATTGGTCATATCGACCATGGCAAGACCACCCTGACCGCTGCAATCACGAAGTATCTTTCTTTCCAGGGCAAGGCTGACTTCACCGATTATGCAAACATCGATAAGGCCCCTGAAGAAAAGGCTCGTGGTATCACAATCAATACCGCTCACGTTGAGTACGAGACTGAAAAGCGTCACTATGCTCACGTTGACTGCCCGGGTCATGCCGACTATATTAAGAACATGATCACCGGCGCTGCTCAGATGGACGGCGCAATCCTTGTTATCGCTGCATCCGATGGCCCCATGGCTCAGACCAAGGAGCATCTGCTGCTGGCTCGTCAGGTTAACGTTCCTTCCGTTCTTGTTTTCCTGAACAAGGTTGACCAGGTTGATGACGAAGAGCTGCTTGAGCTCGTTGAGATGGAAGTCCGTGAGACTCTGGACTTCTACGGCTTCCCCGGAGATGACACCCCCATCATTCGCGGCAGCGCTCTGAACGCTCTGGTTTGCGAATCCACCGATCCGAACCATCCTGACTATGCCTGCATCAAGGAACTGATGGATGCTGTTGATACATGGATTCCCACTCCCGATCGTAAGGCTGATATGCCCTTCCTGATGCCCGTTGAGGACGTCTTCACCATCTCCGGCCGTGGCACCGTTGCTACCGGTCGTGTTGAGCGTGGCCAGATTCGTAAGAACGAGCCGGTCGAGATCGTCGGCCTGATGGACGAAGCAAAGTCCACCGTCGTCACCGATATCGAAATGTTCCATAAGCTGCTCGACTACGCAGAAGCAGGCGACAACATCGGCGCACTGCTCCGCGGCATCGACAAGAAGAGCATCGAGCG
>JAEDKB010000169.1 GCA_016296045.1 Oscillospiraceae bacterium | reverse complement strand
ACAGGAAGGTGACGATCTGGGCCCGGGTGCAGCCGGCATCGGGGCTGAAGGTGGTACCGTCGCCGGTACCGTCGGTAATTTCGTTCTTCAGCGCCCATTCCACGGCGGGGGCGTAGTAGGCATCCCCGGCCACATCCACAAAGGGGTTATCCCAGGAGAAGACCGGCTCCACAGTGACCTTGCTGTCGGGCATCTGGAAGGTAAAGGTGCCGTTGCCGTTGTCGGTCACGGCGATCATTCTGCCGCTCGCGTCCTTCACAATCACGCCGCTCGTCTTGTAGTAGCGGTCAGGGGTGACGGTGATGGTCACAACATCGCCCTTCTTGGCGCTGGCCTTGGAGAAGGTGACGGTGCCGTCGGCATCCTCAGAGACCGTGCTCTCCACCTTGTAGGTGGGCGGGATGTAGATGCCACCGCCGGTGGGGGCAGCCGGATTGACCGTGATCGCCTGTGTGGCCGTTCTGGTCACGTCGCCCTCGGTGTAGCTGATCGTCACGGAGGTATTGCTTGTTGTCAGAGCGGCGGAGGGGGAAACGGTGTAGTCCGTTACCGTAGCGGTGGAGCCGTTAGAATAGGTCGCCGTGACCACCATACCGGTCTTGTTAAAGCTCTCTCCCGCCGTATAGGTGGTCTTGGCGGGTGCCGTGGTGATGGCAATGCTGCTCAAAGTCACCGGTGCGGCCTTATAAGTTGCCTTTACGCTTACTTCGCGGGCAGGACGATGACCTATCCCTCAATCCGGCTTATTCCTTTGATGGTTGCAGGAGAGGTTTCCTGAATGTTTCCCCGATAAAAAATTTTTACAGTATCGCCTATATGCAACTCCTCCCCAGTTGGAATATATCTCGCGCAGTCATTGACAACGTATGTATTTTGCCTATCCTCCGACATAACGACCATATCTCCCGCTTCATTAAAATCACAAATAGTTACCCGTATACTCTTCCCGCGATATGTAAATAAAAGAAGAAGGAGAGCAACGCAAAAGAGCATAATCACAGTTCGTTTCATGAAAAACCTCCTTATCAAATCCGCAATTTGCCCGTTCCCTTCACCGCTGTCAAACCCATCATACCACGCTTTCCCTTGCAAGGCAACAAAAAGACGGACCGCAGAAAATCCATGATGGAATTTTCAGAGCATTGGCGGGGCTTGTTGAGATTTTTTCCTGATAATTTCGCTCTCACGGTTTGCGGCGGTTTCTGCTGATTTTTATATCTTTGCGCGGACTTGTTGTGCGGTCGGGCGATTTTTCTTCCGATACCGCCAGCCTTGCACTTCTGTGCTTTCAGTACGTCTATTGCGTCTGCCGACAGTGGCAATGTGCGGTAGGCGTTTTTCGTTTTCAGCGGCGCTTCCACTACTTTGCCATTTTGCCGTGAAATGGCTCGCTGCACCTTGACTGCGCTGTGCTCGAAGTCCACGTCCGCCCACTTTAGCCCCAGCAATTCTCCGCGCCGCAGCCCCGTTGCGAGGTCGAGATAGTAGAGCTCATACACGCCGCTGTTTCGGGCTTCTTGGAAGAAGGCACTGAGTTGATCGGCGGTCAGCGTTTTCATCTCCTTGTGTTCCACCTTCGGCAGCGCGCAGCCTTGCGTGGGATTTTTCGTGACAAGGTGTTGTTCTATAGCGAGGTTATACGCCGAGCCAATCATCTGGTGGATGTTCCGCACAGTCTTTGGTGCGAGTCCTTTCGACTTTTTCTTGGCTTCGATTCGGTCAACTCTGCCTCCGTCCAGCAGGTGCTTGTAGAACCTCTGTAGGTCCAGAGAAGTGAGGTCTGCCAACGGAATGCTGCCGATTTGCGGCTTGATGTGGTTTTTCAGAAAGCCTTGGCTGGTTTTGAAGGTCGATGGGCGCAGCTTCACTTTGGCGTAATTTTCCATCCAGACCTCTAACCAACTCCCTACGGTGTAGGTTTTTGCCCGTCCGTAGTCGATGCCGACATTCTGTTCAATCGCCCTTTTCAGCTTTTCCTTGACTTCGTTTTGCGTTTTTCCGAGGACGTTCTTGATGATGGCTTTGCCTGTTTTGGGATCGTGACCGACTGTGTACCGACCTTCCCAGCGCCCGTCTTTCCTTTTGCGAATATTTCCCTCGCCGTTTGCTCGTCGTTTTGGCATAAAATCGACCTCCTTTGCAACGGCACACAATACCGCAAAGGCCAGAGAAAGGCTATCCCCTTGGGCGAGAATTATCAGACTGTTATCAATTTCCTCTTCTTTGGTTACAGCGGTGCTAAAAACGAACCGCGGGGAAGGCATCTACATTGTTTTCGGTAGCGCAAAATACGCAGCTCTGGTCTGCCATTGGTAACACGGAGTTTCTCCATGCACAGCTTTCGCAAATACCTGTAAGGCACCACCACAAACCGCTGAAACGCCTGTGTTCACGGGAACTAAGACGCCACTTCATCCGAAAGTCCGTTCAAAAGACGCCACAACCGACCACCTTGAAAAACCCCGTAAACTGCCCGCACTGCGGGCAGAAGTGATTGGGCGGAGCGTCGGTTAAGACGCCAGCCCTTTATCCTGCTTTTTGTTTCGTCCTCGAAAAAGGCTCGAAAAGCACCGAAAGGCTCTCTACAAAACTCCCACACAGCACGCTCAATCACCGACTATAAGCGCTGTCATTTTCATTCTTACAGTTTCATTTCACTCTTGCTTTGGACATTCTCCCACAAACGGCTCACGTTCGCTTTCACTCCCGAAAGCGAGCACACACTCGCCCTCGCCAGCAAAATCGCACACAGCGGCTCACAGGGGCAAACAGGGGGTATTTTCGTGCATGGCTAAGCAAAGGCAGGGACAATTCTTGTCCTTGCCTTTGCTTATATTTTACGCTATGATGATAAAAATGGGAACATTATAAAAATTTTAGCGTCTATACATATATAGATGCAACTAACAATATCAACCGTTTGGAATATTCTAAAAGTGAAGAAGTAAACGGCGATGGACGGAGGAAAAGGAAGGAGTATACCATGAAAAAAAGAGTCTTTGCCATTGTCCCAACAATCATCTTGTGTATTCTTTTGTTCTATTTAATTAAAACCTCTCAATCCCCCAAATCCCCTTATCAAAATTCGGCCCCAGTAAGCGGATTCTCTATTCAGGCTGTGCAAGTGCAATACACTATTGATACTAAGCAGATCTCTCTTTGCATAACAAATCATAGCAATAATAGCCCGGAACTCTACCTGCCATATCTCGAACAAAATATTAATGAAACATGGGTTATTGTAAAAAAATCCCCTCATATAAGAGATACAGATAATCTTCTTTACATTCCATCAGGAGAGACAATGAATGTAGATTTTCTTCTGACGGACTATGACCAACTATCTGTCGGTAAATACCGACTTATTTTCGGCTTAGCTCATAGTAATGACTTTTTTTACTTTCCTTTTGACATTGTCGATTCTTAGGTTGAGAGCAGTTAAAAGTATACAAGGCGGGAGCATCGTTGCAGATGTTCCCGCCTTTGTTATTCCTTATTCTCTTGTCCGGCCTGCTGCTTTGCTTTCCACTCGGCGTATTCTCGCTGTCCGTCCTCGCTCTCAAAGAACGCTTGTATCTCCGGGAGCAGGACACGGGCAATGGCCTCTACCCTGTCAGCGGGACGGAGTGAAAACTAATCTGAGGGCGAAGAGACTCGGACCCGCGATGACGCGCTGCGGCGCGCCATCGTCGGTCCGAGTCGTCGCAGCCCCGCTGGGCTGCGCTGCTCTGCTTGCAATTTGGCAATATTGCTATTTTTTCACTCTGAGCGCAGGGCTTTCTGCGTGCGCGGGGTGAGGAGTGGTATCTCTATCCTCGGCGTGCATTGCGTGCCGCTGAAACGCTGGACGGTCGCTTGTCAAAACGGCTCATTTGCCGTTTTCTGCGGTCAGGTGGGCGTCGCCCTCTGTGCTGTGTTTATTTTCTTGATAATATGCAGATATTCCTGCTGGCAAATTCAGTTGCAAACACTTCTGCGTTATGGTACGATAAAGTCAGTAAAATCAAAATTTGGGCAAAACCGCACAAAAAAGATCTGAGCAGAATTGCGGAAAATGTGATATAGTT
>JAEDKB010000168.1 GCA_016296045.1 Oscillospiraceae bacterium | reverse complement strand
TAATTTTCATGGTGCCGTCAATCGTTGCCTCAGTGACTGTTCGTTTGATGGTCAGCGTTCCGCGATTGAAATCGATCGCATCCCACTTTAGCCCGAGCACCTCGCCACGGCGTAGTCCATAAAACGCAGCAACCAAAACCGGAAGCTCCAGCCGCGTTCCCTTGACAATCTCGAACAACTTCTGCATTTGCTCCGCATCAAGAAAGGTCGGCTGAAACGAGTTCTTCCTCGGCCTATCCACCTTCATAGCAACATTCTGCGGTACCATGTCGGTTTTCATCGCATACTTCAAGGCCTGATAAATTACCGCATGATAGTGGATAACCGAATTCGGCGTGACGGTTTTCAGCTTCTCCGTATAAAACTGTTGGATGTGCCGAGCCTCCAGTTCTTTCAAGGTTAGCTCCTTTTTGCGGAAATACGGGCCAATCGTGCTTTTGACCATCCCTTGATACGAGCCGAATGTTGCGGGCTTGATTCTCGCTCTGACAATCTCAAGCCATTGATCCAAATAGTCTGCAAAGAGCATATTCGAGCTTAGTTCTCCGGCAACCCGAGGAACCTCAAATTCGCTGCGAATACGAATAAGCTCCTGTTCTGCCCGGCGCTTATTACCTTTTTGGGGCAATCCTGTCGATACCCATTTTTGATGGCGTTTTCCTGCTGCGTCCCGATAGCTGAGAACGGCATAATAGTAGCCGTTCTTCAGCGCAAGAGTTCCTGATACAAAAGCACCGCAACGCCGACAGCCAGTAAAGAAAAAACGAACTGTCTGAGGGACAGTCCGAAAAACATAGACTCGGTATAGTTCCGAATCTCTCTATTGATTTTGACCTCCAAGAGGATACCTCCTTCTGTTTCAGATAAGAAAAACGCCCTCCTTCCGGAAGGCGTCAAAGTCTTGTGTAGGGAACTTTACTGTAGAAACACACAGCCAAAAGTTCCCTACATGTTTATTAGGCAGAAAAAGTGCCATCGGATTTCTCCTATGGCACTTTGATAAATGATTATTGCAGGCTGGTTAAAAAGTCGATTGCTTCATAGACAGTGGAAAAAGTCAGGCATTTCTGACAAAGCCAGCGGTTTCGCTCGTCTGTGTCCTCCAAGCCGGGTAACCCATGCTGACGCAAATTAGAAACCGTCTGCCGCGCATTGATTACTGCCGTAGGATAATTCTGCGCAATCTTCGCTGTTACCGCAGCATCACCCTTCCGGTAATTCGGTTCTTTGGCCAGCAAACGATCCATCACCTGCTGCTTTTCGGCAACGGTCTGAATTGATGGCGCATACATGTCGTAATGCAGCATCAGCCAATACTCAATGCAGCCTGTCGTCATCAAAAGCCGGACCTTGATCCCGGGCTTTTTTCGCAGCGAGCGAAGCCGCTTGATGATTTTCATCCGGGCATCCCATAAGCCAACATCCTTTGTTTCTACATCAAAAAAGAACCATACTTCATCCGTCACTTCGGCATCTTCCCGATACTTCTTGTCCTTTTTGAATTTGTTATCGGCCTCATCAAAAAGGCCGGTAGACGCTGGCCGTCTGATTGCCGCAACATCTCCGAATTCTTTTTTCAGAAAATCTGTGTAGACCTGTTCACTTTTCCCTTCACAGAACACCAGAATAACCGACTTGCTTCTTTTGGTAGGACGTGGCATTTACTCCACCTCCTCGATTTCAATATCCGGTGTTGCACCGTATTTGCCAACAAGGTACCCTTTGCGGATATTCTCCGTCGTTCGGGTGGAAAACTCGCTGATCGTATACAACTCAGAAGCGCCGTCTTTGTCACGTTTATCGACAAAATACAGCTGATCCTTTCGCAGCAGCTCCAGATTCATCAACTCCGTATTGTGTGTTGTAAAAACGATCTGTGCACCATTTGGATTTGTGGTCTTGCTTTGGAACTTTGCGATGATATAGTTCACCAGCATGGGGTGAAGCTCACGCTCCAGCTCATCCACCAGTAAGATGCCGCCAGTGCGCAGCGCAGACTCGATTGCGGGGGCCAGTGCCATCAGCTTTCTGGTACCGTCCGACTCATCAGAAAGCTCCAGCGAATAGGTCGCCTTCCGGCCATCACGGTTTTCACCCTGGTGGCTGGCCTTTGCGGAAACCTCACCCATTTTCAAGTGTACTTCTCCATTGTTGGAGGTTTCGGCGAGAGTATGCATAAACTGCACCAGTGCAGCCTTGATCCCCTCCGGGATGTTATCCGGCAGGCTTTCGTCATCTTGAATCTCATTGCTGTTGAACTCAAACTGCATATCCAAGATGCCCAAGTCTGCTGCCTTTGCATAATCCGAAATTGCCCTCAGCATATTCTTATCTTCCGAATACTCGATCAATTGCCGCGGAATATCAGAATAGTCCCGTGAAAAGAACACCTGATCCCGGAACCACCGCATAGCAGCAACACAAGCCGCATCGTTCATGGTGCATGCCACTGAGAAGAACAGCTGGTTTTCAGCGACCATTTCGCCGATCAGCGCTCGCTTTGATTTATCCTCCGTGAAATTGAAGTGCTGCTCTGTACGCTTAAACACCAAAGCTTTCTGCCCCTTCGGCGCATGGTAGAGATACTCTGCGTAAATCTTCTCGCGCGTAGCGGCGAAGCCATACCAATACTTCACGCCGCCCGAAGTGTACTCAAATGCAAACTCCGTAGGTTCATCCTTGGAATAGTCATTCAGTGCAAATGGATTGACAGGAATCGCAGCACGCTCGTGCTGCGTTCTCTGCGCATTTCGGATAAACTGAACGGCCAGCCAAAAGGCACGAATCACATTACTCTTACCACCGCCGTTTTTGCCGTAAATTGCAATGGCAGGAAGCAGCTTTACTGTAGACGACAGCGGAATCAAGCAACTTTTGAAGGAACTCAGTCCGGTCGCTTCCATGGAAAGCACAGCCTCATCCCGAAAAGAACGATAGTTTTTGAAGCGAAATTCAATCAGCATTAAAATCACCTCCGTATATTTCATCTATAGTATACCACCGATTTTTCAGAAATACAACCTGTAAAATCAAAATTTTTGATTTTTGCTTCTTGATTTCGAATTAAATACCCATTATCTCCTTCACAAGTCGGTCTGCCATCTTTACAGCGCCGACCAGAATGAGCATGTTGAAAATCAGCTCGCCGATGTAGCTCCACACCATAGAAGCCGGAGCTGCATTCGGATCAACAACCGGCGGGCTGGACGCAAACACGGAGAAGATGATGCAGGCCAGAACGATGATCGCTCCCTCCAGACACACCGACGCATAGCTTTTTAGGAAGCTCTTTCCGATGTTCTGCGTAGGCTCTCCGGCAAAGGCGGAAAGCGGAACAGGCGCAAGTGCGGTGTACATGTACATTTTGAAAAAGCGGCCATACTGTGGAAGCTCGCCGTAATTCTTTCTGCGGTGTTTGGTGATGGGGTCTTCGCAGTATTCCTTCTGGAAAAGCATGTTCCCGGTGTAGGTGATGTTTGTCAGGATGACCTTCACATTGGAGTCCACCCACGGCTTTCCTTGCCGGGTATAAATGCCTCGGTCCATCAAGGCCCTGCCAATCTCAATCCGGGATGCGCCTTTAATGTACTCGGCATACATCCAGCGGATAATCTCAGCTTCCTCCGGTACGATGACCAGCTTGTCGTCCTGCCACTCATAGGTTTAATGCGTCGTACAACGAGAATTTGCATTTGACATCGCTGTGGTTTTTCTATGCGTCTCTTGTCTCGCTCTATACTGGATCGTTTGAATCCACGGTCGAAAATCACCTGAACTCTATCAAGGAACTAACATCGCTGGAAGAATACAAGCGATTCATTTTGTTGAGGGTTGAGGAACGGCTTACAAACGACTACTTCGATATTACTCTTATCGGTTCCGAGGGCTTGGCAGTATCTGGCCGAGGCAATAATGCTTGGAACGCCTATGTAGCCGCATTAAACATTCTGAATGCAAAAATTCTGTTCTCGAAGAGTAATCTGCTCGTCAGCAAATTATTCGAGCCCGGTACTGACGGTAAGAGAAAGTCGCTGGAGAAGCATCACCTTTTCCCGAAGGCTTATCTGAAGACGCTGGGATATAACGACGCTAAGATCAACCAGATGGCTA
>JAEDKB010000167.1 GCA_016296045.1 Oscillospiraceae bacterium | reverse complement strand
GATGCCATTGGGTGTCTTGGTGATCGGCGGATAGAAATGGTCGGCAATCACGATCAAATCGCCGTGCCCTGTATCAGCCAACGCCTTGAGCAAGTCGGAACCAATGATATCGGGAATTCCTTTTAGCATGAAAGAAACCTCCTTCCTGTTATATTAGCCGCGTTCTGCAAGAAACGCGTCTATTTCCTCTCTGGTCGGCATCGAAGGTGTCGTGCCGATTCGCTGCACGGAAATCGCCGCAAGTGCATTTGCAAAGCGAGCTGCTTCGGGAAGCGTTTTCCCTTCGGCCAGCGCAGCAAGCAAGCCGCCGTTAAAGGCATCTCCGGCACCGGTTGTATCGACCGCATTTACTTTGTAAGCCGGAACGATCAGCGATTTCCCTTCCGTATTGATATAAACGCCTCTGCTGCCAAGGGTAATCAGAACATTCTGAACACCCTTATCAAAGAAAACCTTTGCGGCACGGTCGGCACTTTCAAGATCACGCACGGGAATTCCGGTCAATTCTTCTGCCTCAACCTCATTTGGAGTAACCAGATAAGCACCGTTCAGGAATTCATCGGAAATCGGCTGATAAGGCGCGGTATTGATAATCACCTTTACGCCGTTCTCTTTCGCCAGCTTCGCAACCTTTTCATTTGCATCCTGATTCACTTCCAGCTGTAACAAAACATAGCCGGATTCCTTGATGCGCGCTTCCACGCTTGCAATATCTTCCTCCGTAATCGTGCTGCAAGCACCGGGGACAATGACGATCTCGTTCTGGCTTGTGTTTTCATCGACCAAGATCAGTGCAATGCCGGTAGCGACTTCATCGTTATAGAAAAGGTAGTCCTTCGGCATGCCGACATCATCCATTGCCTCCAATGCGACATTGGCAAGTGAATCGCGGCCAAGCTTTGTAATCATTGCAACATCGCCGCCGGCTTTATGCGCTGCAATGCCCTGATTAAAGCCTTTGCCGCCGGCGCCTTGTTTAAAAAAGCTGCCCTTGACCGTCTCTCCCGGAACCGGAAGATGCGGTGTGCGACCCATCAGGTCAACAACAAAACTTCCAAATACTGTAACTTTTTCTTTCATAAAACTACCTCCTATAACGCAAATCGTGAAAAACGTAACTTGTAAGGGCTTACAATTTTTGGACGATAAAAAGGCAACACTCGTTTTGAACGGAAGCCGTTTTCACATAGTTGCCTTTTATACCTTAGGTAGCTGCTGCATCGGAGCGCAATTCAGAACCGCGCAGGATCAATTCCGTCGGAAGACAGGTCCGGATTCCTTCTCGGCTGTCTCTGCCGGTATCAAAGCGCTGCAGCAGAAGCCGCATTGCCTGTTCGCCCATTTCAGGAACTGCACGGCTGACGACAGACACTTTATAGTTGAGCCAGCCGAGTGCATCAATATCATCAAAGCCAATCAGCGAAACATCAACACCGGCTTTCAAGCCGAGTTCGCTGAACGCACGCAGACATCCATAAGTTGTCATATTGTTCGAAGAGAAAATCGCTGTCGGCGGCTGCGGCAGAGACATCAGGGAGATTGTCTGCTCATATGCACGCTCGACCATGAAGTCCCCTTCTCGGATCAAATCAGGATTCAGGGGGATTCCATGCTCTTTCATTGCCCTTATGTATCCGGTGAAGCGCTCATGACCGGGGCGTGAATCATCCGGACCCGTAATGATTGCAATTCTTTCGTGACCTAAACGAATCAGTTCGCTGATCGCTTTATAGACACCACATTCGTCATCGGTAACAACGCGATCGAAAAAGTCACTGTCCAGCTCACGGTCAAGCAGCACAACGGGAATCCCATGGTTCTCAAACTCAAGCAGACGCTCAATCGTGATCGGGTCGGACTCGGAAACCGGAGTTACAATGATTCCGCGAAGCCGCTGCTCTCGAATGGATAGCAGCACGCGATGTTCTCTATCTCTGTTTTCATCTGTATTAAATAAAGATATTTGAAAGCCCTGCTCGTCGGCCGCTCTGGTAATTCCCTGCAGAAGCAGCGAGAAAAACGGGTTATTGATATCAGGGATCACAACGCCGACGGCGGTGGAGGTAGATGTGCTGAGAGAACGCGCATTGCCATTGGGAACGTAATTTAATCTTTGAATTGCGTCCGTAACCTTTTTTCGGCTTTTTTCGCTGACGGAACCGCTGTTATTGATGACGCGAGACACCGTTGCAATGGATACACCGGCATCTTTTGCAATCTCGTAAATGTTCGTTTCCTGTTTCATGATTCTTCAGCTCAATTCAAAAATGTAAGCGCTTTCTACTTCTTACACCCTTAGGATAAACCCATTGTTCGGCAAAGTCAATAGGTCAAATTTTTTTCGGATGACTAGACAATTTCTACAAGGACAAATTGTGTATATTAGACAAGTATCGAGCCATTTCGATTCGTTTTTATATAATCGCGCAAGAAATGCCTATAAAAAAGGCAGAGAGGGCTTCCCCCTCTCTGCCGAAACTATCATGGAAAACTAATCCAGCTTATGTCCGCAGCCGGAGCAAAAGTGCGCTTGACCGGGTGTATACGATTTTCCGCAGTTCGTACAGTAAGCAACCGCTCCCTCTATATTGGGAGTCACCGGCTGCTGCGGCATCGGCTGGAACGGTTGCTGATAATAAGGCGTTCCATCCTCGTTGATCGCATATCCCTCATTATGACGCAACGGGGTCTTGCACTTTGGGCAATAAACAAAGCCGTCTGGATACCACGGTCTGAAATCAAGGCAGAAATCCGTATACCTGACCATTGAACGGCAGGTGCGGCATTGCTGCTGATAGTTTAATCCGCTGTGCCACAATGCTCTCTTAAAAGCCATACTCACAATCCTCCCATATTATTTTCTGTATGGCAATCTTATCACAGTCGAAATAGAATTGCAAGGCATCGGCGGAGAATGTTTCTCTCTCCAAATGGTTTTTCTTGCTTTTTCGTCAAAGAAATCGTATAGTAAGAACAAGATCGAAAACTGGAGGTACCAAATGGAAATTGTATATGGTTATATTGAAGAATATTTCAATATTATTATGCAGTACGCAATTTTGCTGGTAGAAATAATCGGTGTGGGAGTTCTGCTGTTCGCCATCGGCAAAGCGCTGGTCGGTTTGTTTAAAAAAGAGCCTCATGTCCGTCTGGCTTTGGCGGAAGGCATTGCGCTTTCGCTTGAATTTAAAATGGGCGGAGAGCTTTTGCGCACCGTCGTCGTCCGGCAATGGAGCGAGCTTTTAATTCTGGGCGCAGTTATCCTTCTTCGGGCTGCTTTGACCTTCTTAATTCACTGGGAAATCAAAAACGAAAAAAAGAGCGAAAAAGAGCAAGAAAAGCAAGCAATCAGCAAAACGACTTGATATTTTTACATAAAAGGACTGATGCAAAACGAAAAGCTTTGCATCAGTCCACTTTTTATCAATTTTCTTTATTATGGTGAAAAGCGCAGCTCCTATGAGATTCCGCTAGCTGTCTGCACAAAGCTGTTTTAACGATATCTCGTGCAGCAAGAACTTTGCCCATTCTTTCATCTCACGGGAAATCGAATGGATTTTAAATATATCAATACAGCTTTGCACCGGCAGGGATACGGTCGTCTACCATTAAGAGATTGAGTCCCTCATGACCGTCCTCTTTGTGTACGGCAGAAATCAGCATACCCTCAGAATCAATGCCCATCATCTTTCTCGGTGGCAGGTTTACAATCGCAATCGCTGTCTTTCCCACCAGCTCTTCCGGCTCGTAATACTCGTGGATACCGCTTAAAATGGTGCGTTTGCGGTCTGTTCCGTCGTTCAAAGTGAACTTCAGAAGCTTCTTTGACTTCGGCACCGCTTCACATTCCAGAATCTTTACAGCACGGAAGTCGCTCCTGGCAAATGTGTCAAAATCAACGAAGTCCGTAAAGAGCGGCTCGATTATCACATTTGAAAAATCGGGTTTTTCCTCTGCAGCAGCGGCTGTGGGTACTGCTTCGGCAGGTGCCTGAGCAGTCTTCTGGGTAGTCTTGTCAGTGTCCAACGGCTTCATTGTGGGGAACAGGAGCACGTCGCGAATAGATGCGCTGTCCGTCAGCAGCATTACAAGGCGGTCAACGCCGAAACCGAGACCGCCTGTGGGCGGCA
>JAEDKB010000166.1 GCA_016296045.1 Oscillospiraceae bacterium | reverse complement strand
GGGATGCTCTTTCGTCTTATGGGGTGGAAATTACGGGAAATGTATGCTATAATGTCTGCATTCAGAGAAATCGGTTTTATTTGCAGGCAATCCGCTCTCATTTTTATCAACTGGAGGAGTAACTAATGAACATTACAAAAGACATTCGCTATGTGGGTGTTAACGATCACAAAATTGACCTGTTTGAAGGTCAGTATGTCGTTCCGAACGGTATGGCGTATAATTCTTATGTGATTCTTGACGAAAAAATCGCCGTAATGGATACGGTAGACAAAAACTTCACCCACGAATGGCTGGACAACCTTTCCGCTGTCTTAGGCAGCAAGAAACCGGATTATCTGGTCGTGCAGCACATGGAACCCGATCATTCGGCAAATATCACGCAGTTTATGTCCACCTATCCGAATGCAGTGATTGTTTCTTCCGCGAAAGCATTCACCATGATGCAGAATTTTTTCGGCACCGATTTTGCTGACCGGAGGATCGTTGTCAGCGAAGGTGATACGCTTTCCCTCGGAAACCATACGCTGACCTTTGTAGCTGCGCCCATGGTGCATTGGCCCGAGGTGTTTGTAACCTACGACAGCACGGACAAAGTCCTGTTCTCTGCCGACGGTTTCGGAAAATTCGGCGCACTGGATGCGGAGGAAGATTGGGCGTGTGAAGCAAGACGCTACTATTTCGGTATCGTAGGCAAGTACGGCGCACAGGTGCAGGCGCTTTTGAAGAAAGCCGCCGCGCTTGATATTCAGACGATCTGCCCGCTGCACGGTCCCGTCCTTTCGGAGAATTTGGGCTATTATCTCGGGCTGTACAACACCTGGTCCTCCTACGGCACGGAGAGCGAGGGCATCATGATTGCCTACACTTCGGTATACGGCAACACGAAAAAAGCCGTTGAGCTGCTCGCGGAAAAGCTCAAGGCCAAGGGCTGTCCCAAGGTCGTGGTCAATGACCTTGCCCGTGTAGATATGGCAGAAGCGGTAGAAGACGCATTTCGGTATGGAAAGATCGTTCTGGCTACGACGACCTATAATGCAGAGATTTTCCCCTTTATGAATCAGTTTATCCATCACCTGACTGAGCGCGGCTTCAAAAACAAAACGGTCGGTCTGATTGAAAACGGCTCGTGGGCACCCCTTGCCGCAAAGACCATGCGCTCCATGCTGGAGCCCTGCAAAAACCTGACCTACACGGATACAACCGTCCGAATCCTGTCTGCGCTGAATGACGAAAGCAAAGCGCAGCTCGAAGCCCTTGCGGACGAGCTTACCAGGGAATACGTTGCTCAGAACGGCGAAACCGCCAACAAAAACGACCTGACCGCCCTTTTTAATATCGGCTACGGACTGTATGTCGTCACGTCAAATGACGGAAAAAAAGACAACGGTCTGATCGTCAATACCGTTTCGCAGGTGACGAACACGCCGAACCGTATTGCCGTCTGCATCAACAAGCAGAATTATTCTCACCACGTCATCAAGCAGACCGGCATTATGAATGTCAACTGTCTGTCCGTGGATGCGCCCTTCAGCGTTTTTGAAAACTTCGGCTTCCGCAGCGGCAGAACGGCGGATAAATTTGCAGATGAAGCGCCGCTGCGCTCTGATAACGGTCTGGCTTTCCTTCCGAAATATATCAACTCCTTCATGTCTCTCAAGGTTGAGCAGTATATTGATCTGGATACGCACGGAATGTTTATCTGCTCTGTAACAGAAGCCCGTGTCATCTCCGATCGGGAAACCATGACCTATACCTACTATCAGAACAACGTCAAGCCGAAACCGAAAACGGAAGGCAAAAAGGGCTGGGTGTGCAAAATTTGCGGTTATGTCTATGAGGGTGACGAGCTTCCGGAGGATTTCGTTTGTCCGCTGTGTAAACACGGCCCCGCCGATTTTGAGCCGATAAAATAACGGAGGAAACCTCCGTTGCTCCGCACGGCAAAATCAACCAAAACATGATAAAAGGGGCTGCTGCAACACAACAATTTTGCAGCAGCCTCTGTTACGCTGGAAATGATAGAGAATCTATGCTATAATGGTGACGCAAGGCACAACAAAACGGTGTGCCGCTTGGAAAGGAAAACCCTATGACACGAATCATGTTTGTTTGTTTGGGAAACATCTGCCGCAGTCCGATGGCGGAGTTTTTTATGAAAGAGCTGGTAAAGCAGCGGCATATTGCAGAAGACTTTTATATTGCCAGTGCCGCAACCTCCTCCGATGAGCTGGGCAATCCGGTCTATCCGCCGGTACAGAAGCTTTTAAACAGCCGCGGAATCTCCTGCCGCGGAAAAACCGCCGTACAGTTAAAATACGCCGACTATGACAAATATGATATGTTTATCGGCATGGACAGCGGGAATCTGCGCGATATGAAGCGTCTGTTCGGCGGCGATCCAAAAAACAAAGTCTCCCTTCTGCTGGACTATACCGATCATCCGAGAAACGTTGCCGACCCATGGTACACGCGGAATTTCCATGAAGCGGAAGCCGACATCGAATGTGGGTGCAGAGCGCTTCTGGAATATCTCCTAAGCAAAAAATGAGAGAGCGCATCAACGCTCTCTCATGATCCATTTATTTCCAAGGCGCGGGAAAGTCGTTTGGTCTGCCTGCCGGACACAATTCTTTTTCCAGCCATATCGTATCATACCATGCTCCCAGCTTGAAGCCTGCATTATGAAAAACCGCAAAATCACGGTACCCCAGCGCTCTGTGAAAAGCCAGAGAGTTTTGGTTTGCGGAGGTTATGACAGCATAGACCCGACGGATCCCCTGCCGCAAAAGAATCGCCTCCAGTTCGGCATAGAGCGCTCTGCCGACGCCCTTGCCGTGGATTCGCTCATCCAGATAGCAGGAAATCTCCGCATTCCACGCATAAGCGGCACGTTCAAACGGTCGGCCGGCATAGGCATAACCGAGCACCTGTCCGTCCTCTTCCCAGACGAGCCACGGATAAAACGCAATATGCTCCTGAAGCCGCGAGCGAAACTCCTGCTCGCTCGGCGTGACATATTCAAAACTCACCGCCGTTTCTCGGACATAGCGGTCATAGATTGCCAGCATTGCCGGAACATCGGCAGGTTCTGCGCTGCGAATTGACATCATCATCACCTTCTCTTTCATTTTATCACAATTGTCGAAAATGTGCAGCTTATTTTTTCATTCGCTTGTAAACAGATTTGTTCTGCTATACTCCCACAAAAGGAGGTTTCAAAGATGCTGCATTTCCATAAAAATCTGCGTCCCGGACTCCGAATGGTAAAAACCGCAATTTCTGTTATCCTTTCCATTTTGCTTGTCCGTCAGTTTGCGCAGGAGCCTCTGTCCGTCTTCTATGCGGCCTTTGGCGCTTTGATCTCAATGGAGACCACCTTTTCCAAGTCGATCATGCAGGGACTGACACAGTTGATCGGCGTGCTGGCAGGCACTCTTGTCGGCTATCTGTCCGTGTTTCTGTTTCCCGAAGTCACTCCGGCATGGTTTATCGGCGTTGGAATATTGCTGTTGCTCTTGCTCAGCAACATTCTCAATCTGTCCTTCACGGCTTCCCTGTCCTGCATTATTTTCCTTTCCGCCTGTTTGACACCGACGGACAACATTTTTCGCGACAGTCTGCTGCGTTTGCGCGACACCTCTATCGGAGTCGGCATTGCGCTTGCCGTCAACGTTCTGATTCGTCCCTACAATAACAAAAAACGCATTTTATACCTTTTACGCAAGCTGCGCTGTCAGATCTCCTCCGATCTGGAGCAAATGGTCGTCAAGGAGCAATACCCGAATTTGCAGGAATGTGTGGATCTTCTTCGGCGCATCGATCAGGAAACCGCACTCTATCACAGCCAGCGCTTTTTTCACCGAAAAAATAACTGTGAAGCCCTTTTGGGCGGCTGTCAGCAGCTTGCACATCGAATGCTGGAGGAGCTGGAAGCCATCTGCGGCATGGACTCTCTCGGCGATCTTGCAACGGAAAATGCCGCCGTGATGCAGCAGCTCGGCATGGAGCTTCCGGAAGCCGGGCTGAGCAGCCGAAAATGCACACGCCATGATACGATCGTAATGAACTATCATCTTTATAAGCTGCTTTCTGCCTATCAATATCTCAGCGAGCTGATAGAAACATCAAACGAGTGATACTAGAATCTCATAAAAAGG
>JAEDKB010000165.1 GCA_016296045.1 Oscillospiraceae bacterium | reverse complement strand
GACCGTGCCGCCCTTGCCGGAGCCCTTGGTGGAGAAGCTCAGCATGGCGACCTTCGGGTCGATGCCGAACAACTTTGCACAGTTAGCAACCTCAACGGCGACCTCTGCCAGCTTGTCCGCTGCGGAAACGGTCACATTGCCGTCCTTGTCAACGGAGTCTTCATAGGAAATGTTGATTGCGCAGTCGCCCATGGCCAGCTTTTCCTCGCCGCGTGCAAGGATGAAGCAGGAGGAGACGAGATGCGCGCCGGGTTTTGTTTTGACGAGCTGCAATGCCGGACGAACGGTGTCGGCAGTGGAATAGGTTGCGCCGCCCAGCAGAGCGTCGGCATAGCCCATCTTAACGAGCATGGTGCCGAAATAGTTGCCCTTCTGGAGAAGCTCGCGGCACTGCTCCTCGGTCATCTTGCCCTTGCGTAGAGTGACCATGGATTCGACCATGGCATCCATCTGCGGATAGGCTGCCGGGTCAAGGATCTCAAGACCTTCGATATCAAAGCCGCATTCCTTTGCCTTGCCGGTGACAACATCTGCACTGCCGATGAGGATCGGGGTGAGGAAGCCGTCTTTTTTCAGACGGGCGGCTGCTTCAAGGATGCGGGGATCGTGACCTTCGGTAAAAACGATTTTTTTGGGTGCTGCTTTCAGCTTTTCGATCAAACGGTCAAACATAAGTACCTCCAAACATTCGGCATATGCCGATTTTCGCGTATATTATACCTCTGCTTCCGACAAAAAATCAAGGCTTGTATCCAAATCGGAGCGAATTTCGATCATTTTTTCCGTCAGGGGATGCAGGAAACGCAAGCGGACGGCGCAAAGCTGCTGATATGTCAGTCCGTGTGCGAGAGAAAACGCCTGCGACTGTGCATTTGCATACTGCGGATCGCCCAGAATCGGGAATCCGAAATGGGCGCAGTGGATGCGAAGCTGATGGGTGCGTCCGGTCAGAGGGTGCAGCTCCAGCATTGCGGCCTGACCGCGTGTTTGAAGCAGACGGTATTGCGTACGGGCTTCTTTCCCGTCAGAGCGGATGCAGCGCAAAAGACTGGGCGGCGCTTTTCTTGCAATCGGCGCTTCCAGAATGCCGCACGGAGCAGGAGGCGCACCGAAAACCGCGGCGTGATAGACCTTTTCGATTTGTCCGGCTTTGCTCTGGGCGCACATGAGTGCGTGGATATGTGCGTTTTTTGCCAACAGCACCACGCCGAAGGTGTCGCGGTCAAGACGGCTGACCGGATGCACGGCGCAGGGCTGATCGGTTTTCTGATAGTAGGCGGTCAGACGGTTTGCCAATGTGCCCGTGTTGCACGCAGAGGACGGATGCACAAGCATTCCGGCCGGTTTATCCACGGCGATGAAGCTTTCATCCTCATAGACGATGTGCAGCGGCGCATCCTCCGCAGGATATTCCGGCGTCGGTTCGTCCAGCTTCACACGCACAAAATCACCGATTTTCACGGGAAAATCGGTGTGAACGGAAGCACCGTTGACGCTGTAGGCGTTCTGAAATTTCAGACGCTTGACCAACGTGGAGGACATTTTCAGCTCCGTACGCAAAATGGAGGAAAGACGAGCCTGACGCTGTGCGATATGTGTCAGTTCCATCATTTGGCTTCGGCAACGGCTTTGGGAGCCGTCTGGCTCAGCCAGTAACGCATGATTGCCCGACGGGTGACGATGCCGATAAAGGCGTTTTTGTCATCGACGACGGGAACAAAGTTCTGATCGCTTGCCTTGAGCAAAAGCTCCTGCATATCGGTCGAAACGGAAACGGGGACGTTGTCCTTTCGATGCGTAATATCCATAATGCCGTGATTTTCGGCATCACGCATATCCATCAGGCAGAGGTTCTTGACTGCCCAGAGCAGGTCGCCCTCG
The DNA here is from genome assembly GCA_016296045.1 of Oscillospiraceae bacterium. Taxonomy (GTDB): domain Bacteria; phylum Bacillota; class Clostridia; order Oscillospirales; family Oscillospiraceae; genus JAZOXB01. Next base: position 2,357 of record JAEDKB010000165.1, on the reverse strand, counting down.
GTGAGCGTGCCGCAATAGGAGCCGTCTCGTCTTAAAATGGGCAGGGCGGTATAGCCGGAGTTTTCCATGCGTTCAATGGCTTGACGGAGCGTATAGTCGTCAAACAGGTGGGCGCAGTTGGCCTTCGGCGTCAGAAAAAAGAGCAGATTCAAAGAAGATCCTTCTTTCCATAGATTTCAAAAAGCGGGCAGTGTCCTGCGGGAGCAAGCGTGTTGTTCCACATTTACAATTATAGCATAATGTCAGGTCGAAGTCTGTTAATAATTTATGAAAATTAAATTTTTAACCGGCAAGGAGCACGGCAGCGGTAGACGAATGTGGAAAGTGCGTGTATAATAATAAAGACTTGCGATCAGGCAATGGTATAAACGGTCAAAACAAACGGAAGAATTTTATACTAGTTCTTCATAAAAACCAAACGTTTTTATGAAAAATTAGTATTAGTCGGTGGTGATCAAATGAAGATAGAGAAACTATCCATTGAGCAGGTAACAGCGATTTATGAGGAAAAGCTCTGTAAGGATTTTCCGAAGGATGAACAAAAACCGCTCGCGTTCATTTTGAAAGCGATGGAGGCGGGAAACTACGAGTGCTACGGATTGATGCAGGAGCAGGAGCTTCTCAGCTATGCCTTTTTTATCAAGCAGGGAGATACTTTTTTGCTGGATTATTTTGCGACTGTGTCCGGCAAGCGGAATCAGGGGCTCGGAGCGGTTTTTCTGGGGCTTCTGAGGCAGCAGCTCCGCGATGCCGATTGCGTGATTGCCGAGGTGGAGGATCCCTCCTTCGCAAGCAGCAGCGATGAAAAGGAGCTGCAAACGAGAAGATATCATTTTTATCTGCGAAACGGGTTTGCCGATACCGGCGTGAGAGCAAGCGCGTTCGGAGTTCCGTTCATCCTGATCGAGATGCTTCTTGGGCAGCGGCATAGTGAGGAACGCGTCCGGCAGTTATATCGGATGCATTACAGGGCAGTTCTGCCGGAGGAAATCTATCAAAAAGCGGTTCGGGTTTGATACGAATACCGGATAGAAAATTTTTTCAATCTTTCCGGAGCACCTCCCGTATATGTCATTCTGAGGAACATAGTGACGAAGAATCCTTTCTCTGCCTAAAAGTGGGGCAAGAATTTGGACAAAAAAGATAAAAATAAAATGACAGTTAGGCAGCAAGCGGGGGCCTGTAGCCCAGGGTGCTGTGGGGACGCAAATTATTTTGATGTATTGTTCGTCATTGGTGCCATCGTATTCAAATTCAGAAATAAGGATGTCGGGACGTTTTGAGCCAGTATATTTTGAGAAAGTGGTATCATTAACAATTTGGCGAAAAGGGATACTTAATTGTGCCACCAAAACTTCATTTATAAGTCGACTAACCGACAAAGCTTCTTGTTTCTTTTGTTTTTTAGCCATTGTAACTTCCTCCAATTATCCATTCGTTTTGATTTGCAGACCATAGACCAGAAAAATCTCTATCATCTATTTCCGCTGCAAATGGTTCTGCCAAAAACGTCTTTATTGTTTTCAGCACGGTGCCGTAATCATCGGTTTTTGTATCAATTTTGCGGACAAAGGCTTTCCATTTCTTTTGCATTGCGCCGTCTCTGTCAAAGCCCATTACCTGCTCAAACTGTTCAACAGTAAAGCTATGCCCACGGTTTTCAAAGGTCTTTTTCAGTGCTTCCGTCAGCGTGGCTCCGTCAAAATCAAATTTATTGGCAAGATAGTAAATATCGTAGTAATCTTTCATTCTGCTGGAAAATTCCATTAGACTGAGAATAGCGTCTATTTTCTCGGCAATGGTTGTTTCAAGAGAGTATGTATTTACTGTCGGGGCGTCAAAGTCGGAAAGCTGTGTCGGGATTTTTCGTTTTTCCTGTTTCGGTACGATGACATCCCCCACACCGAAATCAATACTGAACGGTGTTTTGGTGTTTTTAATGCGGGCGACCACCGATGCACCGATTCCTGCATACTTTTTGGCAACAGCAATAGGAGCAACATCTTTAATCTCAAAAGTGATAAAGTCGTTTCCGGTAGGTGTTGCAATAATTTCCTCCAACACGGTTTTTAACTGCTCCGGCGTATTTGGCATTTGGCGGAGCAAAAAGTCCACATCAACTGTTACTCGGCTGTCAAAGTCGGTAAGGGAATAGATAAACAATCCGCCTTTCAGCACAAGATTTTCTGCATATTTGGATTTTTCCAAACGGCGCAGAAATTCCTCTTGGCAAAAGAGCTGCAGACAAAGCTGATAGCTTCTTCCGCTTTCGGCAGCCTTATTTTTCAGTCGTGCAAGCACAGATGCAGCAATATCAGCCATTAAGCAGTACCTCCATCAGTTCGGTGACCTTTTTG
>JAEDKB010000164.1 GCA_016296045.1 Oscillospiraceae bacterium | reverse complement strand
ACCGTGTCAGCAAGACCGTTAAGGGCGGCCGCGTTATGAAGTTCTCCGCACTGGTTGTTGTCGGTGACGGCAACGGCACCGTTGGCTACGGCCTCGGCAAGGCTGCGGAAGTTTCTGAAGCCATCCTCAAGGGCATCGCAAATGCGAAGAAGAACCTGCACAAGGTCACCCTCTCCGGCACCACGATTCCTCATGAGGTTATCGGCGTCTACGGTGCAGGCTCCGTCCTGATGAAGCCGGCATCCGTCGGTACCGGCGTTATCGCCGGCGGCGCTGTCCGTGCAGTCATGGAGGCTGTCGGCATCACCAATATTCGTACCAAGTGCTTGCGCTCCAACAACCCGCAGAACGTTGTGAAGGCAACGATGCAGGGTCTGCTGAGCCTGCGTGGACCGGAAGAGGTCGCTCGCATCCGCGGCAAGAGCGTTGAAGAAATTGTTGGTTAAGGAGGATACGAACATGGCACAGTTAAAGATTAAGCTCGTAAAGAGCATCAACGGTCGTATCCAGAAGCACATTGCCACCGCTGAATCCCTGGGTCTTCGCAGAATCGGCCAGGAAACCATTCAGCCCGACAATGAGCAGACCCGCGGCAAGATCGCCAAGATCGGCTATCTGCTTGAGGTCACCGAAGTAGAATAAGGAGGAGACAAGAATGGAATTACATGAACTTGCTCCCGTTCTGGGTTCTACCCAGGTTGCGAAACGTAAGGGTCGCGGCTGCGGTACCGGCAACGGTAAGACCGCAGGTCGTGGTCATAAGGGCCAGAAAGCCCGCTCCGGCGGCAAGGTCCGTGTCGGCTTCGAAGGTGGCCAGATGCCTCTGGCTCGCCGTATCCCGAAGCGCGGCTTTAACAACATCTTTGCAAAGCCCCTCACTGCAGTAAACATCGGCGCTCTTGAAGTTTTTGAAGACGGCGCGGTCGTTGATGCGGCGGCTCTGGAAGAAAAGGGCATTATCCGTGACTGCAAGTATGGTCTGAAGGTTCTGTCCAATGGCACTCTGACGAAGAAGCTGACTGTCAAGGCAGCAGCATTCTCTGGCTCTGCCAAAGCAAAAATCGAGGAGGCAGGCGGAAAGGCAGAGGTGGTGTAAGTGCTTACTACACTCCGCAACGCATGGAAAATTGCAGATCTTCGCAAGAAGATGCTCTTTACCCTGCTGATCATTCTGCTTTACCGTATCGGTAATGTCATCCCTGTCCCGTTCGTAAATGTTGAGAACATGTCTACCATGTTCGACCAGCAGTTGAGCCAGACCATTTTCGGCCTGTTCAACATGATGTCCGGCAACGCATTCTCCATGGCGACGATTTTCGCTCTGAGCATCCAGCCGTATATCAACGCATCCATTATCATCCAGCTCCTCACCATCGCAATCCCTGCTCTGGAACGCCTGAGCAAGGAAGGCGGCGAAGAGGGAAAGAAGAAGATCGACAAGATCACCCGCTATACTACGGTTGGCCTTGGTTTGCTGATGGGCTTTGCCTACTATATCATGCTCACCAACTACAATGCGCAGTATGCTGCACAGGGCATGCCCCTGCTGACCCAGTCCGGTTTCCTTCCGGCAGTTATCATCATCCTCACCTTCACCGCCGGCGCTGCGCTGGTTATGTGGTTGGGCGATCAGATCACTGAATACGGTATCGGCAACGGCATCTCCATGATCCTGTTTGCAAACATTATCGCTCGTATCCCCGGCGGCATCATCGTTCCGATCTGGGACGATCTGCTGTGGAGCAAGTGGTATTGGGCACTGGCACTTGTTGTCGGTATGCTGGCAATCATCGTCTTCATCATTTATGTTTCTCAGGCAGAGCGCCGCATCCCGGTGCAGTACGCCAAGAGAGTTGTTGGCCGTAAGGTCTACGGTGGTCAGAATACCCACCTGCCGATCAAGGTCAATATGTCCGGCGTTATGCCGATCATCTTCGCGCAATCCATTGCCAGTCTGCCTGCAACCCTTTGTACCTTCCTCAACTGGACTGACTCCTGGGTATACACTCACATGTTTGAGAGTACCACTTGGGTTTACGCGATCTTCTATCTGCTCCTGATTGTCGGATTCAGCTATTTCTATGCGACAATCCAGTATAACCCCGTCGAGGTTGCAAACAACCTGAAGAACAACGGCGGCTTCATCCCCGGCTTCCGTCCGGGACGTCCGACTTCGGATTTCATCCGCAAGGTAATCAACAAGGTAACGCTGTTCGGCGCAATCTACCTTGGCATTATCGCGGTGCTTCCGATTGTTCTCGGCGCTGTGATGACCGATACCCGGTTCTCCTTCGGCGGCACATCTGTGATCATCGTTGTTTCCGTTGCACTCGAAACCGTTGCTGCAATCGAAGCACAGATGATGATGCGCAACTACTCCGGTTTCCTTGAGAAGTAATCGGAGGCGGATTGCATGAAACTGATTCTTCTGGGAGCTCCCGGTGCAGGTAAGGGAACACAGGCTGAGATTATTGCAGCGAAGCTGAACATCCCTACCATTTCTACCGGAAATATTCTTCGCGAAGCGATCAAAAACGGTACGGAAACCGGTTTGAAAGCCAAAAGTTTCATGGACAAGGGTATGCTTGTTCCCGACGATGTCATCATTGACATCGTTCGGGAACGGCTCGCCGAGAAAGACTGTGCAAACGGTTATATCCTCGACGGTGTGCCGCGCACGATTGTGCAGGCACAGGCACTGCTTGACCAGGGCGTTGAAATCGACCGTGTCGTATCTATCGAAATTGACGACGAAGTGATTGAAAAGCGCATGACAGGACGCCGTGTATGCGGCAGCTGCGGTGCAAGCTATCACATCGTTGCAAACCCGCCCAAAACGGAGGGCATCTGCAATGCGTGCGGCGGTGAGCTGATGATCCGTAAGGATGATAAGCCGGAAACGGTTCGTCATCGTCTTGAGGTTTATCACGCGGAAACCGAAGCACTCAAGGGCTTCTATGAAAAACTCGGAAAGCTGCGGCTTGTCGAGGGCAATCAGCCCATCGAGGATGCAACTCGTGATATTCTGGCGGCGTTAGGTGTATAAAAATGATCCCGATTAAAAATGAACGTGAAATCTCCGTGATGCGCCGTGCCTGTAAGATTACCGCGGCAGCCCGTGCTCTGGCAGGGGAGATGGTAAGGCCCGGCGTAACAACCAAGGAGATTGACAAAGCGGTCCACGATTTTATCGTGTCACAAGGTGCAACACCTTCCTTCCTCAACTATTCCGGTTATCCTGCAAGCGCCTGTATCTCCGTGAACAATACCGTCATTCACGGCATACCGGACAGCAGAGTACTGAAAGAGGGCGACATCGTCTCTGTTGACGTTGGAGCCAAGTGGGGAGGATTTCACGGGGACTGCGCCGCAACCTTTGCCTGCGGAGAGATTTCTCCCGAGGCAAAAAAGCTCATTGAAGTCACGAGGCAGAGTTTTTTCGAGGGCGTGAAATTTGCACGCCAGGGTTACCGTATTTCCGACATCGGTCATGCAGTGCAGACCTATGTCGAAGCCAACGGATTCTCAGTTGTTCGATCCTTCATCGGTCACGGTGTCGGCGAGCATCTGCATGAGGAGCCGGAGGTTCCCAACTACGGCAAGCCCGGAAGGGGTCCGAGACTGATCCGCGGAATGACGATTGCCGTTGAGCCGATGGTCAATGCCGGAACGTTTGACGTGAAGGTTTTGAAAGACGGCTGGACGACGGTTACCGCAGACGGAAAGCTCTCGGCTCACTACGAAAATACTGTTCTCATCACAGACGGCGAGCCGGAAATTCTCACCGTCACCGAGGGACTTTGATATGGAAATTTCCAAATCAGACCTTGTGCTTTCCATTGCCGGTCACGATAAAGGAATGCTGTTCTATGTAATCAGCACCGACGGTGTGTACGTTAACCTGGTGAACGGCAAAGAAAGAACACTCGAAAAGCCAAAGCGTAAAAAGCTGAAGCACGTCCGCAAACTCCCTCGGCCAGATTCGTTGCTTACCGAGAAAATCCGTTCCGGTAAGCCACTACTCAACAGCGAATTACGAAGGGAACTGGCGACCATCCGCCAGGAAATCAACGTTTCAACCAAGGAGGGGTCATAAACTTGGCAAAAGACGACGTAATCGAACTTGAGGGCATCGTAACCGATGCATTGCCAAACGCCATGTTCAAAGTAAAAATCGGCGGCGAGCATGTGATTTTGGCACACATTTCCGGCAAGCTCAGAATGAACTATATCAAGATCTTGCCCGGTGA
>JAEDKB010000008.1 GCA_016296045.1 Oscillospiraceae bacterium | reverse complement strand
TCAGACAGACAGTAATTTTTCCGAAAGTGCAAAGATTTCCGGTGTTTGCAGGCTGTTGACCAGTTCGACCTTTCCGGGACTGCCGGTTCGGAGCAGACCGGCTTCAGTTAAACGGCGTTTTGTCTCCTTTGCCGTGCCGTCCGCGCCGTCGAGAAGCTCCGGAGAATCACCGACAACGCGCTGTATTGCAGAACGCAGGAAGGGAAAGTGCGTGCAGCCGAGAACGACCGCGTCCGGTGCCGGCGTCAGATGGGCTTGCAGCTCCGCTTTCAGAACCTTTTGAAGCGCTTCTCCCTCCAGCTCGCCGCGCTCTACAAACTCGACCAGCGCGGGACAGGGACATTTTAAGATTTCACAATGCTCCGCAAAGCGTTCCATCAAAGTGGCAAATTTCTTCTCGCGCAAAGTGGCATCGGTTGCCATGACAAGAATCCGTCCGTTGGGATGACGGGAAACCGCCAGCTTCAAAGCAGGCTCGATTCCGATAATAATTCGGTTCGGATAACGTTCACGGAGGGTATCAATGGCGGCCGAGGTCGCGGTATTGCAGGCCACGACCAGCGCTTTTGCCCCGCGAGAAAACAACCTGTCCGCGTTTTCGAGGGTCAAGGACCGAATTTCCTCCGTCGGACGGGGACCGTAGGGAGCATTTGCGGAATCACCGAAATATAGAAAATTTTCCTCCGGAAGCACCTGAATGAGCCGACGCAGGACGCTGATGCCTCCAAGGCCGGAATCAAAAACGGCGATCGGTTTGCTGTTCATGCGCTGTCTGGCACCTCCTTTCAGAAAAATCATACCAGAATCTGATAAAAAGGTTAAAAACTTTTTATAGCGCCGAAGGCGCGTCAGATTCTGCATGAGACGGCACAGCGTGCCTTAAGCACGATGTGAGTGTGCGTAGCACACGGGATTCTTGATGAAACTTTTGAATCAAGAATCAGTATCAGAGCGGATATGCGAAAGCCTGGACAGAGGTAACTGCGTCGGAAGTCAGCTCTGCCGGAAGCAGGAAATCTTCAATATAGAAATCCACGGTCTGACCGGCGGCAAGCGGCTCCATCAAAACAGTCTGAACCACAGCAAGCGGCTCGTCGAATTCGCCAAAGAGCACGACCGCGACGCAGACCAATTCACCGGTTTCACCGGTAGTGTTTGTGACCTGACTGCTTAAAACCAGACCGCCATAGGGAGAATCGTTGATGGTTATTTCGCCGACCTCGTAGCGAATGACATCGGCGGGCGTGGGCTCCGGAACGGTAAGGGAGAGGGTCAGATCGCAAGTATCCGCCAGATCCGGCTCCAGCTTTTCATAATAATAGGCGCTTTCATTCGGCGCAATGACCGGAGGATATGCGGCAACGGAATCGGCGGAGCAGACGATGTTTCCGTTTATGTCGGTAAAATCCATTGTGCAGGCAGGCAGAGCAAGCGGTGCATCGGTGGTGTTTACAACCCACGCAATGCCGAGCACACGGATGACACCGCTCTCATCGCGGTAGGAAAGCGCGCTTGCGTAGTTGATGGGAAGAATGTCTTCTCTGACTTCTTCGGAAACAGATTCGTCGGAAGATTCCGCCGCGGTGCTTTCGGGATTTTCCTGCGGCAAAAGCTCTGTGGCGGCTGTGCTTTCGGGAGCTTCCGCGGACGCAGATGCGGCATTCCTATCACAGGCGCAGAGGCAAAGCAGCAGACATACGGACAGCAAAAGGATAAAAAGCTTTTTCATATTTCACAGCTCCTTTCCTGAAATAAGACGGGAATTGCAGGATGCGGTTCCGTCTACAGTGCAATCATACCACATTTTTAGGGCTTTGAAAAGAAAAATATCAGAAAAAGTCAGCAAAAAACGCTTGACAACAGAGAATCCGGATGTTATACTATCTGAGCAAAACAAAGAAGGTCGGCAGCCCCGTCCTCACCTCAAGCGAAGGCAAAGAGGTTGAATATCGAATTTTCGTGCATGAGTGCGTTTTTCGGTTGCGGGTGCTGTGGGCATCCGCATTTTTTGTCGTGTAATGGAGGTGCTTTACCATCGGCAAATTAGATCATCAGCTCAACGAAGAAATCCGTGATAAAGAGGTCCGACTGATCGGCGCTGACGGCGTCATGGTTGGTATTATTACATCCGAAGAAGCGCTGGCAATGGCAGAGGAGCAGGAGCTTGATCTTGTCAAAATCTCTCCCAATGCAGTTCCTCCGGTTTGCAAGATCATGGACTACGGTAAATTCCGCTTCGACCAACTCAAAAAGGAAAAGGAAGCTAAGAAAAACCAGCATGTCGTTGAAGTCAAGGAGATTCGTATGTCTCCCGGCATCGATACGAATGACCTGAATACCAAAATGCGCAACGCGATGAAGTTCCTGAAGGACGGAAACCGCGTGAAGGTCACTGTGCGCTTCCGCGGACGTGAAATGGCGCATACCGAGATCGGTGAAGAGCTTTTGATTCGATTTAGCGATGGCTGTGCCGAAGCAGCAAATCTGGATAAGAAACCCAAGCTCGACGGCAGACATATGTCCATCTTCCTGTCGCCGAAAAGTGCAAAATAATTACAAAGGAGAACTACTATGCCGAAACTGAAAACTCACAGTGGTGCAAAGAAGAGATTCAATCTCACTAAGACCGGTAAGGTCAAGAGAGCACACGCTTTCAAGAGCCATATCCTCACCAAGAAGGACACCAAGCGCGGCCGTCGTCTGAGAAGCACGACTTACGCTGATGTCACCAATACGGAAACCATCAAAAAGATGATCCCGTACAAATAATCGGATAGGAGGATACAGAAATGGCAAGAATTAAAGGCGCAATGATGACGCGCAAGAGAAGAAACAAGGTCCTGAAGCTTGCGAAGTCCTACTGGGGTTCCAAGTCCAAGCACTTCAAGATGGCGAAGCAGGCCGTCAAGAAGTCCGGCGTTTATGCATATATCGGCCGTAAGCAGAAGAAGCGTGATTTCCGCCGTCTGTGGATCGCCCGTATTTCCGCTGCGGTAAAGCCCTATGATATGAACTACTCCCGTTTCATGAACGGTCTGAAGAAGGCCGGCATCGAAATGAACCGCAAGAGCCTGTCCGAGCTGGCAATCAATGACAGCGCTGCATTTGCAGCTCTGGTCGATACGGCAAAAAAGGCCCTGTAATTTCAAATCATCATCGCTCCCGAATTCGGGAGCGATTTTTTTGCCTTCATGCGGAAAATGAGAATCCGGGATAAAATTCTTTACCAAAGTCAGATGATTATGGTATAATAAATCTATCAGGGCATGGGTGCACAAATCTAAGGAGGGAGAATGGAATGAAGTCCATCATTACAATCAGTCGGGAATTCGGCAGCGGCGGTCACAGCATCGGTGAAGCAGTCGCGAAAAAACTGGGGTACCGTTTTTTTGACCGTGAGCTTGTAAATCAAGTCGCTGAGCGCAGCGGTTTCTCTCCGGAATTTATTGAGGAAAGCGGAGAATACGCCTCTGCGAAGAACAGCCTGCTGTTTGCGATTGCAACAGCGAATCAGTATACCATGAACGGCATTTCAATGCTTGATAAGCTCTATATTGAGCAGACAAAGATCATTGAGGAAATTGCGCAGGAGGGCAGCTGTGTCATCGTCGGCCGCTGTGCGGACTATATTCTGCGCGAATATCGGGACTGCCTTCATGTTTTTATCCATGCCGATATGAAAAGCAGGGCAAAACGAATTGTGGAACGCTTCGGAGAGCAGGAGCGGCCTGCGGAAAAACGTCTGAATGAGAAGGATCAGAGACGAAAAGTCTATTATAAAAACTACACCGGACGCACTTGGGGGCAAGCGCAGAATTATGATCTGTGTCTGAACAGCGGCGTGCTGGGCAGCGAACGCTGTGTGGAGCTGATCGCTGCCGCCTGCAAATAATACCGAGCACAAGTGAATTGGCACGGTACTTTGCCTAAAAAATCAGCCGCAGGGAAGAATCCCTGCGGCTTGCTTTATAAATTGCTGCCTGTCTGCAAATACTGATACCAGAATGATGCAAAGGAGCGATAGAATGACCGAATTGACGCATGAAAACTTTGCTGCAGAGGCGGAGCAGACACAAATTCCGGTGCTGATCGATTTTTTCTCGGAGAAATGCAGTCCGTGCAAGGCTATGGGGGTCGTGTTTGACGGCTTGGCTGAGCAATATCACAGCAGATGTAAATTTTGCAAGGTGGATGTGGATGCACAGGAGGACCTTGCAAGGCAGTTTCAAATTTTGAGTGTGCCGACGCTGATTTTGCTGGACAAGGGCGAGATTGTGCAGCGTATTCGCGGTTTTCACTCGAAGCAGGACATCCTGAAAATTCTGAATTTGAGTTAAGCAATTGCGCGTTTACAAAAGAATACCGCTGTGGTAAAATAAAAGCCGAAAAGTCATTGCTGACTGCTTGAAAACGCATAAAAAGGCACCCTCCGGAAAACCGGAGGGTAAGCTGGTTGTGGGATTGGCGCAATTTGCGCCGGGATATGAAGTGCGCTCGCATTGGATAAGCTGTAGCCGTATTATAGCACGGTAAAAGAAAAAAGTCTGTCGAAATGCCACGACCGGAGGAAAAAGAGGAAAAAGATGCAGAAAGAGAAAAAAACAAACAATCCGTCTATGGCAAAATACAGTTGGCTGATCGCAGCGATCATGATTGTGCTGTATGGAATCTATTTGCTCTTTGGCGGCGCGGATGAAGCTGAAACAAGAGCCACGGTTTCGGAAAACCCTGATTTTTCGATTATTTTTATTGATGTCGGGCAGGCGGATGCGGCACTTTTGCGCTGCGAAGGCGAAACGATGCTGATAGACGGCGGCAATGTCGCCGACAGCAGCACGATTTATACCGTTTTGGAAAAGAATGGGGTTACGCATCTGGACTATGTAATTTGTACCCATGCGCATGAGGATCATGTCGGCGGTCTTTCCGGTGCTTTGCAGAACTGCACGGCAGATAAGATCTTCTGTCCGGTTACGGACTATGATTCCAAAGCGTTCCGGAATTTTGTCAAATATGCGGAAAAACAGTGCGGTGAAATCACCGTTCCGAAGCCGGGTGAGGAATTTGCCTTTGGCGGTGCGGTGGTGGACATCCTTGCCTGCGATCCGTCCGCCGCCGAAACGAATCATACGTCCATTGTGGCAAAAATCACCTACGGCGAAACCAGCTTTCTGTTCACAGGTGACGCGGAGGAGGAAGTGGAACGGATGCTTTTGGAGCAGAATGTCGATCTTTCGGCAACCGTGCTGAAGGTTGGACATCATGGCAGCTCGTCCTCCACTTCCTATTGGTTCCTCAACGAGGTCATGCCGCGCTATGCGGTGATTTCCGTCGGAAGAGATAATTCCTACGGGCATCCGGACGAAAGAGTGCTCAGCCGTCTGCGGGATGCAAACGTGACGGTATTCCGGACGGACGAAATAGGCGATGTGATCTGCACAAGCGACGGAAAAACCGTAACCTTCCAATAGAGTCAAAAAAGCAGTGGGATGCAACCCACTGCTTTTTGTATATCATACCAATACCTGATAGAAAGATTGAAAAAGATTTCTGTCAGGTATTCGTATCAGAATGACAAGAGAGCATACATATATACATCGATGCCGAAACACGGTTTCTTTCTATGTCATCCTGAGCGAAAGCGAAGGATCTTCGCACCTTCGATAGAGAAAGGATTCTTCGTCACTATGTTCCTCAGAATGACATATACGGAAGGTGCTCCGGAAAGAATTCAAGATTTCTATCAGGTATTCGTATCAGAACAGATTGGAGATCAGCCCGACGGCAATACCTGCCGCCACGCTCAGGCCGTAGAGTACGCCGATCACGGCAAGATTTTCTTTTTGATTTTTGTTCGTACGAACCAGCACCAACAGACCGATTCCGGCGTTGGAAAGCAGACCGGCAAACAAGCTGCCTAAGCCCAGCACCCCGCTGAGATACGATTCGGTGATGACAACCGAAACGGAGCAGTTGGGAATCAAGCCGAATAGACCGACGATCAATTCACCGAGGATCGGCTGATTCAGAACCGTACCGGATAGCTTCTCCACGCCGATAAAGGAAAACAGCAAATTCAGCGCGAAGTTTACAAGGATCAGCATGACGGCAATTTTCAGCGTGTGCTTCAGCGCGGAAACAAATACATTGCCCTCCTCCTCATCGCAGGAGCAATGCTCCCGTTCGCAGAAGCTGTGGATATCCTTTTGGCTGCGGATAAAGCGATTAAGAATCAAATCCGCCAGATAACCGAGCATGATACCTGCGGCAGCCTTTGCCAGCACGATCAGCACGATGGAGCTGATGCCCAGAGAATCGGAGCCTGTCAGATGCGAGAGCATGATCGGCAGCATTTCATCGGAGGTGGCAAAGAATACAGCCAGCATGGTTCCGACGGAAATAGAGCCGGTAGAAAAGAGCGTTGCAGCCGCACCGGAGATGCCGCACTGCGGAACAATGCCCAAAATGCCGCCCAACGCAGGACCGGCTTTTCTGGAATAACCGTGCAGGATGCTTTCGTTAAAACGGCGGCTGCGTTCCAACAGCTCCATTAAAAGATAGGCAATAAAAAGAATCGGAACGCTCCAAAGACCGTCCTTCAGACCGTCCAGCGCAGCGTCGGCGACCCTTGCCCAGAAATTGCCGCTTTCGGCAGCTCCGGCATGGAGAATGACATCAAACAAATAAAATACCCCTTTTTGGACAAAATAGCATGGTTGGCATCCGTTTCGAATGGCATAAAAACGGTAAAAATCCGCTTCTATGAAGCTTCAAAGGAACGCCGCACAGAATCAGCCGCGTTGCGGCTGATTTCGGCAGAAATTAGTATAGCGGAAAAAAGTCTGTTTTGCAAACCTTTTTTATAAAAAAACGGGCCTGCACTTGCAGACCCGCAAATTTTTACTCACTTTCTGCCAGCAGAGGACGCATGACCGCCTTGTTTTCAAAGCGGCTGTCCTTAGAGGCAGAGAGAAAAACGATTTCTTTCAGATTTTTGGCGGAGCTGAAATTCTGCACATACGGCTCAACTTCTGCACCGCTCAGCTCCGGAACATAAAAACGTCCGTTACATTCCGAAATCGGGAAGCTAAGGTCGGAGGAGACGAAGGAGACCAGCATTCCTGCCTCCGTAAAGACCTCGGTGACCTGTTTGGCGGACGCTGCAAGGATCTCCGCCGGAGTCATCTCCGTGCCGTAGTTGATATCCTCGTCATCGGGAATCCAGAAGTCGGAAAAAGCGATTTCATCAAAGCCCATGGAGTAGAGCTCCTGACCGATCTCCTTCAGATAGTTTATGACGGCGGTGTCGGAGGGATCGAGCCAATAATGATAGTTTTCATCCGACCACAGAATGCCTCCGTCCATCGGAAGGCCGCAGGAGTTGTGCGACAGGGCATAGGCGGTGTCGTTAAAGGCAGGAACCTCAGCGATCAGATAGAAATTGCCTTTGTCGAGATAGCTGATCAGCTTGGCGATCGTTTTGGTATCGACATCTGCAATGGAAACGCCCTTGATTTCCGTATCATAGTAGAAATTGCCGTAGGAGCTTTTCATTTGCACCATAATGGCGCAGGGACCTTCCAGCTCCTTAACTGCATCGAGAACCTTTTCCGCGTCCTGGAGCATATCGGTCGTAATGTAGTAGTTTTCCATATCGACCAGATTTGTTTCCTTGACCACCGTGTTGCCGTAGACGATTTTCGGGTCGGTAATGACGGGACGGGTTTCCGTCACCTCCTGCGTTTGCACGGGAACTTCCTCCTCCATGACCAGATGGGCGCCTTCGCGGTCATAGACCATATACGGTTCCAGATAGATCAGAAGCAGAATTGCACAGATCAGCAGGGCGATCAGAACAATCAATCCGATACGGAGCACCTTTTTTAAAATAATACGATTGCGGTAGGAGAGCCGTGGCATGGCTCACACTCCTTTCGAGGCTTGTTTGGAAAGCAGGCAGCACCAGCCGTCCTCATGCCGGCTGCCGATCACCTGCAAGCCGGCTTTTTCAATGGCCTGACGCACTTCCTCTTCGCGTTCGGCAAGGATGCCGGAGCAGAGGAAAACGCCGTTCTGCCGCAGAAAATAGGGAACAACGGGCATGAGCTGAACTAAAACGCCGGCAACGATATTGGCGCAGACGATCTCGTAGCCGCCGGAGGCAAGCTGTTCCATTTGCTTTTGATCGGTAATCACATTGCCGGTGCAGGCGTGAAAACGTGATGCATCGAATCCGTTTCGGGCGGCGTTTTCGCGGGCGATGTGTTCGGCGGCCGGATCAATGTCAATGCCGACGGCGCTTTGCGCGCCGAGACGAAGCGCACAGATCGAGAGAATACCGCTGCCGCTGCCGAGATCGGCAACACGCTCGCCGCCCTTGACCAGCTCTTCCAGCGCGCAAATACACATCCGTGTAGAGGCGTGCTCCCCCGTGCCGAAGGTCAGACCGAGATCCAGAAATACAGGGAGACGATGATTTAGAGAATCCACCGTCATCCACTGCGGAACGATCAAAAGCCGCTTCCCGATCGGAAGCGGGCGATAATTTTTCTTCCAGGAGTTTTCCCAGTCCTCCTCCGGTACATGCTCCAGAGCCAGCGTCAGCGGGCCGAAGTTACATCCGGGATAGCGGGCGGGAAGCTCCTCCAGCAAAAGCCGAAGCGACTCAATTTCCTGCGGAGCAGTGGCTTCTTGCAGATACAGGCGCACCTGAGAAAGCCCTTGCATCCGCTTTGAGAGCGATTCGTCCACATAGTCCCAATAATCCGTTGAAGTCTTGAGAAATTCCTGAAATTCCTCATAGTCATCGATGATAAAGCTGTCAAATCCGGCCTCGGTCAGCTCTGCGCAAAGCAGCTCAATTCCTTCCGAAGCGGTGCGGATTGTCAATTCCGTCCATTCCATGCGATTCCCTCCGGGAAACATTCCGGTTGTTTTTTACTATTCTACAAGATTCCCCACAGAATAACAAGCCAAAATTTCTTTCCCTCTTTATATTTTTTAAAAATTAGTGTATAATGGATGAAATGAAAGGATGAGTCAGATGATAAAAACAATCGCGGTTGCACCCGGAATCACTCTGCGTGCGATGCAGACCGAAAAATTTAAAACTGCCTGCTTCAGCCTGAACTTTCTTCGTCCGCACACGGCAGCCGATGCTGCGCTTGATGCACTGCTTCCGAGTGTTCTGCTTCGTGCGACGGAGCATTATCCGGACATCCGCAGCATTTCCATGCAGTTGGATGCGCTCTACGGCGCAAGCCTCGGTACGCTGATCCGCCGCAAGGGCGAGATCAAGCTGGTGGGTTTTTACGCTGATTTTATTGAGGACGCATTTTTGCCGGAGGGAGAGAGCGTTTTTGCTCCCATCGTGGATCTGACGGAGGAAATCCTGTTCCGTCCGCTGACGGAAAACGGCGTGTTCTGCGCGCAGAATGTTGAGGGCGAAAAGCAAAACCTCATCAATGCGATTGAAGCGGAAATGAACGATAAGCGCACCTATGCCATGGCGAAGATGCTTCGCGTCATGTGCGAAAATGAAAGCTACGGTGTGCCG
Source organism: Oscillospiraceae bacterium (assembly GCA_016296045.1). Lineage (GTDB taxonomy): Bacteria > Bacillota > Clostridia > Oscillospirales > Oscillospiraceae > JAZOXB01. Next base: position 11,487 of record JAEDKB010000008.1, on the reverse strand, counting down.
AGACTGGGCAGAGCGGAGGAGGTTCGCGTGATTACGCCGCAGACGCTCTGGGCACATTATCAGAAGGTGCTGAAAACCTCCCGTATCGAACTGTTTTATGCCGGTCAGAAATCACCTGAGACGGTAGCGGAAGCATTCAGAAGGCTTTTTGCGGGGAAACAGCCCGAAACCTGCACTCCGGTCGGAACGCAGGTGGTTCGTACAGCGGAAAAAACGCGGGAGCTGTCGGAGCGTATGGATGTGACGCAGGGCAAGCTGGTCATCGGCCTCCGTACGGGTATTACGGTGGAGGATGCGGACTATCCCGCGCTGCTGCTGCTCAACGCGGTCTACGGAGCGGGAGTGACGAGCAAGCTGTTTGTAAATGTTCGTGAAAAATTGTCACTGTGCTATTATGCAAGCTCCAGCCTGGAAAAATACAAGGGAGTTATGCTTGTTTCCGCCGGTGTTGATTTCAAGAATTATGAAACCGCAAAAGCAGCGATTTTTAAGGAACTGGACGATTGCAAATGCGGGAAAATCACCTCGGAGGAACTGGAAGCTGCCAGACAGGCGGTTTTGTCCGCTTTGCGTGCTGCACAGGATTCTCCCGCGCAGCTTGATGAATTCTATATGGGCACAACGATCGCCCGAATGGACGATTTTGAGGAGCTGACGATAAAGGTTTCCGCTTTGACGGCGGAGGATCTGACTTTAGCGGCGCAGAAGCTGACCGTAGATACGATTTATTTTTTGAAGGGGGAAACCGCATGAAGTGTTATGATTATTCCTCCATCGGTGAGCGCTGCTATGAGGAACGGCTCGATAACGGACTTCTGGTTCGTGTTGTACCGAAAAAGGATTTTGCAAGAAAATATGCCTTTATTGCCATCGACTTCGGCTCGATTGACACATCTTTTACCGTTGAGCAAAAGAGACACCGCGTGCCCGACGGCATTGCACATTATCTGGAGCACAAGATGTTCGATTTGCCGGATGCGAACGCAATGAATCTGTTTGCCGCGCAGGGCGGAAGTCCGAATGCGTTTACGAGCTATGCAATGACGGCGTATTATTTCTCCTGTACGGAGAATTTTGACGAAAATCTGCGGACGCTGCTGACCATGGTGATGACGCCGCACTTTACGCCCGAAAGCGTGGAGAAAGAGCGCGGGATCATTGCGCAGGAGATCAAAATGTATGAGGACAGTGCAGATTCCCGTGTTTATGAGGATCTGTTTGCCGCTCTGTATGCCGAGCACCCTGTCCGTGTGCCGATTTCCGGCACGGTGGAAAGCATCGGAGAAATCACCGCGCAAACGCTCTACGATTGCTATAATGCCTTTTATCAGCCCTCCAATATGATTTTGTGCGTGGCAGGTGACGTCGATGCGCAGCAGGTGATTGCGGCGGCGCGGGAGCTCACGGGAAGCACAAAGGCGCAGATTCCCGAGCGCCATTACGGTAAGACGGAAAGCATGCTGCCGGTAAAGAAACGCACACAGCGCCGTATGGAGGTTTCCATGCCGAGTTTTTCCGTCGGCTTTAAATGTGAAGCGCCTGCAAGCGGTCGGGAAACGATGCTTCAGGAGATCATCGGTGATCTGGCAGCGGAAATTCTGATCGGGGAGTCCTCGCCGCTGTATCAGCGTTTGTACGAGGACGGATTGATCGATGCCGGCTTCTCCGCCGGATATGAGAGCGTTAAGGAGGCGTGCATGATTACCGCCGGAGGCGACAGTAAGGATCCGGATGCGGTGCTCAGCGCCATGCTTGCGGAAGCGGATCGCATTCGTGCAGAGGGCTTTGATACGGAGCTGTTTGAACGGTTGAAAAAATCCTCTCTCGGGAGACGAACCAGAGACCTTGACAGTTTTGAAAGTATCTGTTATCGTAATTGTGCCTACTTCTTTGACGGTACGGACTATTTCCGCTTTCCGGAGGTTTTTGCATCCGTTACGAAGGAAGCGGTACAGGAGTTTTTGTGCAGAGTCATCCGACCGGAACGCTCTGCGATTTCGATGATCCTTCCGAAAGAACAGGAGGTCTTTTGATGATATTTCCGGATACTTCTCCCATCACATTTCCCGGTCTCGGAATTGAGATCAATCCGAGCAGCGGCTTCTCTGTTTTTGGCTTTGAAATCAGATGGTATGGCGTGATTATCGCGCTTGGCATGCTGCTTGCAGTCATCTACTGTTCCCGCCGCAGCAAGGAATTCGGCCTGACAAGCGATGATATTTTGAATGTTGTCATTGTCGGTCTGCCCTGTGCCATCATCGGCGCACGTCTTTACTATGTGGTTTTTGAATGGGATCGCTTTTTCGGCCCCGATATTCCGTGGTATAAATTCCTGGATATCCGCGAGGGCGGATTGGCCATTTACGGCGGCGTGATCGGCGCGGTGCTGGGCATCATTGTTTTCTGCCTCTTGGGGAAAAACCGCCGCAAAAAGCTGCTCCCTTCTTTTGATGTGGCCGGACTTGGCCTGCTGATCGGTCAGGCGGTCGGACGCTGGGGGAACTTCTTTAACCGCGAGGCGCATGGCGGCGAAACCGACAGCTTTCTTCGCATGGGGCTGATCGAGGGCGGAAGACAGATTTATGTGCATCCGACGTTTTTGTATGAATCCGTGTGGAATCTGATCGGTCTGCTGCTGATCCACTTCCTCTCCAAAAAACGGAAATTTGACGGTCAGGTTTTCTTGTACTATGTTGCATGGTACGGCCTCGGCAGAGCGTGGATTGAGGGACTGAGAACGGACAGCCTATACTGGGGTCCGTTCCGCGTCAGTCAGGTGCTGGCGGCGGTTTCCTGCCTGGCGGCTGTCGGTATTTTGGCTTATGTTCTGTGGATCAGACGTCCTGATCCGAAAAAAATGTTGGTAAACCATGCGGCCGCAGCACAGGAAGCAGCCGCGGATAAATCATCTGAAGACACACTATCATAACGAATCAGGAGGAATAGCTATGGCGAATATGGATCATTTCAAAGAAAAAGCAAGCGAGGCCGCTGTGAGTGCGGCAAAGGTAGCGAAGTATGTTGCATTTGTTTCAAAAAAGCGCCTTGCAATTGTCAGCGAGCAGGACAAGATCCGCCGCGCCTATGCCAAGCTCGGCAAGGTCTACTATAAGGACTATGTGACCGATGAAGAGCCGGACGAAGCGGAATACAAGCCCCTGTGCGATGCCATTACCGCATCCTTCAGCCGCATCAATGATATGAAAGAAGAGCTTGCTGCGGCAAAGGCAGAGTATAACGGCGAGGTCGTTGATGAGGAGCCGACAGAGGAAGAATTTATCAAAGAGCTTCCCGAAGCGCTTCCGGAAGAGGCTTCGGAAGAAAATGCCGAATAATTGAAAACGGAAAACGGTCTGCTGCGGAAGTGAAATCCGCAGCAGACCGTTTTATCATGCTTATTTCAATCGGCTGACCTGCCAAAGAAGCCTTGCGGCCTGTACTCTGGTCAGCGCATTTTCAGGGCTGTCAAAATAAATTCCGGCTTCATTCAGGGCTTGGACAGAATCCGCTGCCCAGGAAGAATCGGTTGTTTTCACCGCCGCGGCGGATACGGGCAAGCGCAGCAGATTCTGAAGCAGAACAGCAGCCTCCTGCCCCGTAATGGGATCGTTCGGGCGGAACATCAAGCCTTCTTCGCGCACTTCGCCGGAGATCAGACCGCGCTGCATTGCGCCGGCAAGATACGGCTGCATCCATGCAGGCACGCAAGAGGCATCGGAAAAGCCGGAGATCGTGAGCTTTGCATCCACGGGAATGTCTTTCAGCTCCATTGCCATAACCAAAAATTCAGCCCGTGAAACATTCTCGTTTGGACAGAAGCATAGATTGCCCGCAATGTTCCTGCCGCCGGACAGACCCTGCTGACAAAGCCACATCGCCTCATAGCAGTCGCGGCTGCCGTTCATGTCTGAAAAGGTCATTGCCTCGGTTGGCTTCAGAATTCGGATTTTGACGGTGGCAGGGCTGGAGACGTTGCCTGCCTCATCCGTTACGGTGAAGGTAAAACTGTCTTCTCCAACCTTGTTTTTATCCGGGGTATAAAGATAGGTGCCGTCCTTTTCCAATTTTACGGTTCCGCGCTTCGGCTTTTCCACAAGCTGATAGGTGAGAGCCGCATTTTCCGGATCGGAACCGGAGAGCGTACCGTCGTTGGCGATGTTCTTATAGGTTTCAAATTCCTGATCGATTGCCTTGGGTGTTTCGTTTTTGCCTGATTGAATTCGGACAGTAAGCTCTGCCGGTTCGCCCAGTGCCGTCCCAAAAACCGGCTGATAAGCCAGCACGGCGGTGCAGTTTTCCGTGCAGCAGGGCAGCAGACGCAGATCATCCAGAACATTTTTCGGCAGAATATCACCGGGGCGGATGATGCGGTCTCCGAGCATGACGACTGCAACGGAATCTTCCGGCGTTGCCGTCACAAAAATACCGTTTAGAGCGGGATCGTCCGGATTGGAAAAATCATCTTCACTATAGCAGTACTCGTCTTTCAAAAGCATTTCGCTGTCTGCGGCAAAGACTGACAGACACAGTGACAGCACGCAGACGGTGAGAAATAAGACGCGGAATAAGGCTTTCATTGGTTTCCCTCCTGTAATTTGCTTCGCTCATAGGATGAACCGGTTTTTTCAAATTATGCAAAAAAATTCCGCCGCTGGGAAGCGGCGGAAAAAATACATTAAGCAAACTCAATACGGACGGATATAATGGGCGCTGATATCCGGCGCGGGATGCATCTTGATGCCGGAAACGATACCCATGGCGATAAACGAGGTGATGACCGAGCTGCCTCCGTAGCTGACGAAGGGCAGTGCCAGTCCGATAACCGGCAGAAGTCCGAGGCAAACGCCGACGTTGATCAGAATCTGGAACAGGAGCATGGACGCAATGCCGATGCAGATCAGGCGGTTCATATAATCCGGCGATTTGATGCCGATATAGATGATACGAACAACAATTGCCATCAGAAGCAGAAGAACAATCACACTTCCGATCAAGCCGAGCTGTTCGCCGATGGTTGAGAAGATCGAGTCGGTATGACGGGCAGGAATCGCGCCGGAATTTGTCATGGTGCCGTTGAAAAGCCCCTGACCGGTCAGACCGCCGTTTCGGAGTGTTTTCAGATTCTGGTTTGTCTGCCACATAACAGTCAGACCGTCCGGGTCGATGGTGGGATCATACAGGGCGAGAATACGGTTTTTCTGGTCGCCGCGCATGACCGTAGACCACAGCGTCGGGGCGGCAACCGCAAAAGCGCCGATTCCGGCAAGGAACCACCAGCCGCTTACGCCGCCGACAAAGGCCATGACGAGGAAGATAAAAATAAAGATCAGCGCAACACCGGTATCGCGGGAGATCACAATGATCAAACCGACAATGAAAAGCATATGGAAAGCAAGCTGCAAAACGCACTTCGGTGAGGAAACATGCGTCTGGTGGACACTCATGGTTTTTGCAAGGATGATGATATAGGTGATTTTGCAGAGCTCAGCAGGCTGAATATTGAACGGCAGGAAGGGGAAGGACAGCCAGCTTTTGTTGCCGGTATCGCCCTCAATGCCGAAGACCAGCAGCAATCCGATAAAAAAGGTATTAAAAATAAAAAGCAAAGTTCTCTGACCGGCAAGAATTTCAATGTCAAAGACAGTCAGAGCAAAGTAGATCGCAATACCTGCAAGCAGGCAGCCGGACTGAATGATGATATAACGGGAATTGTTGCCGCCGGCAGTGGCGGCGTAGATCATTACGATGCCCAGAATGGTTGTAATGACGCAAAGCGCCAGCAGAACCATGTCGCCTTTTTTTGTAATTTCCTTGATTCTTTCACCCAATCGTTTCATGCGCTCACCTCCTCGACCGGATACTGAATACTTATTTTATCATTAAACAGCAAATCTGTAAACACAAAAAGTAATTTTTGCAAAAAAAGAAGATCTGTGGTACAATAACGCAGAAGGATGTGAATGCGAATGCAATTCATCACAAATACGACAGAAGAGACGGAACGGATCGGTCAGCGTTTCGGAGAAAAGCTGCGCGGCGGCGAGGTGATCGCCTACCGCGGCGATCTGGGTGCGGGAAAAACCGCCTTTACACGCGGCCTTGCCAGAGGGCTGGGAATTACCATGCGCGTGACAAGTCCGACCTATACCATTGTCAATGAATATATCGGCGGCAGACTGCCGCTGTTCCATTTTGATATGTACCGTCTTGGCTCGGCGGATGATCTGTTTGACATCGGCTGGGAGGACTATCTGCGGCGCGGCGGTGTCTGCGCGGTGGAATGGAGCGAGAACGTTTCCGAAGCGATGGAAGACGCGATCACGGTAGAAATTGAAAAGCTCTCCGATGAAAGCAGAAAAATTACAATCGAAGGAAGTGCACCCGATGCGGATTTTGGCATTTGAAACCTCGGCAAAGGCAGCCTCTGTTGCTCTGCTGGAAGATGGCAGGCTGATCGGTGAATACTATCAAAACTGCGGACAGACGCACAGCCGCACGTTAATGAAAATGGCGGAGGATCTGTTGGAAAACTGCGGCGTGAAGGTCGGAGAACTGACGGCGGTTGCCTGTGCATCCGGACCGGGCAGCTTTACCGGCGTGAGGATCGGCGTTGCCGCGGCAAAGGGTCTTGCATGGGGCGCTGAAAAACCCTGCGTCGGTGTTTCTACGCTGGAAGCTATGGCGCAGCAGGCGGCGGAATTTGACGGCTTGATCTGCTGCACGATGGATGCGCGGCGTGAGCAGGTGTATAACGCATTGTTTACCTGTGAACACGGAATCGTTCAAAGATGCACGGAGGATCGTGCGATTTCCCTTGAAGATTTGGAAAAAGAGCTGAAAAAAGCGGAAAAGCCGAAAATTATGGTTGGCGACGGCGCACAGTTGTGTTATAATACGATCGGAAAGAGTCTTTCCGGCTGCATTTGTGCACCGGAACATCTGATGATGCAGCGCGCTTCGGGCGTGGCTTTGGCGGCACAAAATCTGCTTCAGAGCGGAGCGGAATTTGACGGTGCGGAGCTGGTGCCGAACTACCTGCGGCTTTCGCAGGCAGAACGCGAACGCAACGAGCGCCTAAAAAGAAGTGAAGGAGAAGCGTAATGGGTAATGTTCAGATTTTGCAGCATCCTCTTCTGGATCATAAGCTGTCAATTTTGCGTGACAAAAACACCGGTGTCAAGGAATTCCGTGAATCCGTCGGCGAAATTGCGGCGCTGATGTGCTACGAAGCAACGAGAAACCTTCCCACTCAGGAAGTTGAGATCGAAACGCCGATCACGACGGCGAAGTTCAAGGTGCTTGCCGGCAAAAAGCTGGCGATCGTGCCGATTCTGCGCGCCGGTCTGGGAATGGTCGATACGATGATCTCTCTGATGCCTTCGGCAAAGGTCGGTCATATCGGGCTGTTCCGCGACCCGGAGACGCACGAGCCGGTGAAATACTACTGCAAAATGCCCCCGGATATTTCCGAGCGTCAGGTTTTTGTGGTGGATCCGATGCTGGCAACCGGCGGCAGTGCAGTTGCCGCGATTGATGTGCTGAAAAAAGAGTATGGCTGCAAGTCCATTACGCTGATGAATATTATTGCCGCGCCGGAAGGCATCAAGGCGGTTTCCGAAGCGCATCCCGACATTGACATTTATGTTGCTGCCGTTGACCAGGGACTGAATGAAAATGCCTACATCGTTCCCGGCTTGGGCGATTGCGGCGACCGTATTTTCGGCACGAAATAAAGAATATATGAAACCGAGCAGACCGTTGTTTTACGATCTGCTCGGATTTTTCTTTTCCAAAAAAGAGGATGAAGCTCGTGCAGAATCACCGGAATGTGTACCAGCGGGCTTCAGTGCAGCGCTTGCCTTTTTGCACTCTGCCCCGCGATCATCTTTTCGGAATCCGCAGCGCGGTATGCTCGGATTCATCCCTTGTTGTCGGGAATATACTCTGCAATGTCCTCCAAGGAACAACCCAATGCTTCGCACAGCTTGCTGAGCGTTTTGGTTTCGGTATTGTCATTTGCCCGCAGGCGTCGAATGGTCTTGCTGTCGATTCCGGCGTGCTCGCGCAGAAAATAGGTGGAAACCCCTTTCTTACGCATCGTTTCCCAAAGTCTGTCAAAGCATATCATATTGCATACCCCCATCTTGACATTTGATATTATGGGGGTTATAATCCAAATCATTAAGGGGATATAATCCTCATAACAAATGTGGTTTTGTGGGGACATTATGAAATTATATGAAGAAATCCTTTTGAATGAATTTCAGAGCGAGACATTAAAGAGTTTAATATTACCGAAAACGATTCAGTTGGAACAAATTGTTGAGCTTGCATGTTATTCTGCTTTAGAACAAATTAAAGCAATCCTTGAAGATGATACACTGGATGATTGCAATTGCTTTCAGAAAATTGAAGAAATTGTGAGAGTTTACGAACGGCTTGGCAGTGACTGTGGAAACAGACATGATTTTTGAAAATAAAACACAAAACCCACAAAGCTCCGTGCGTTGAGCCTTGTGGATTTTGTTATGTACTTATTTCCCGCTGATTTCGCCGGCCTTTTTCAGGGAGAGCTTGGTGATGGCGGGGCCGATCAGCTCATAGACCAGTGTGGCGCAGAGAATGACGGCGCGAATCTGCGGGGCGTGCTCCGGAACGGCAACTCCGGCGGCCAGAGACAGACCGATGGCAACGCCTGCCTGCGGAAGCAGACACGGGCCAAGGTACTTCCGCACCGATTTGTCGCATTTGCAAAGAATGCCGCCCAGACTTGCGCCGAAGATTTTGCCGACCACACGCAGAATAATGTAGATGATGCCGATGATGCCGACGGTCGGCAGCACGGAGAGCTTCAGATCCGCGCCCGATGCGACGAAAAAGAGCATGAAGATCGGAGGTGTTACGCTGTCGCAAATATCCATCAGCTTGCCGACATCCGGAGAGAAGTTTGCAATGACGGCACCCATTGCCATGCATAGAAGCAGGTTGGAAAGACCGAGCCATTTTGCAAGACCCAGACCGGCAAAGATAAAACCGACGATCAAGGACAGGCGATTGCCCTGTTTTTTGAAGAAGCGAAGCGGAATCAGGAAAATGAAGCCGAGAATCGCGCCGACAACAATCGCGCCGCCGATCTCCTTTAACGGAGAGAGCAGAGCGGCACCGAGTCCGGCACCGGAATTTGTCAATGTCTGGGCAATCGCAACGGCCAGAGAGAAGAGAATCAGTGCGGTTGCATCGTCAATGGCAACGACAGACAGCAATGATTCTGTTACGGGACCTTTTGCGCGGTACTGCTTGATGACCATAATGGTGGCGGCGGGGGCGGTCGCTGCGGCAATCGCGCCCAGCACCAGAGAAAACGGAACGCTCTGTCCGGAGATAATCAGGCCGAGCACGACAAAGAGGACTGCAAACAGAGATTCCAGACAGGCGATGACGATGGGCGCAACGCCCACACGTTTAAAATAGGAAAGCTTGAATTCATTGCCGATGGAAAAAGCGATAAAGCCCAGAGCGACATCGGAAATAATCGAGGTGGCTTCCAGAAAATCATCGGAAAGCAGCCCCAGCACGCTTGGGCCGATCAGAAGACCGGCAACGAGGTATCCGGTAACATTTGGGAGGTGGAGGTGCTTTGCCATACGTCCGCAAAACATACCGGCAAAGATCATAATTGCAAGATCGAGCAGGGTATTGAGTGTCATGCGTGTGTCTCCAATCCCTCAACACGGTCGATCGGGACGGTGAAGAGAATGCCGGTGTCGGGCTTATCCAGACCGCCGGTGACTTCATTGACGATGCGAACGACGGTATCGACTTTTTCATCGGGCAAAACCATCATAATGGTCTTGTTTTCCTTGTGTGCCGGATTCATCAGCAGTCGGAGCGATGCCATAAACCGCAGCTCATCGTGCCCCTCCAGCATCTGCGCCATTCCGTGACTGTCGATAATTGTGGCGCCGGGAATCTTATTTTTTCCGAATTTGGTCAGAAGTTTTTCCAGACATTCGACTTTGTTCAGAACGATCACTAAAAACTTCATCTAAGAAACCTCCCATATCATTTTTCGAGGTTATCTTATCACCGATTTTTGCAAAAAACAACGGGGAAAATGACGAAAAACAGGGATTTTTCAGATTACTTTTCGCCAAACAGCTCTAAAACCGTTTTCTTTGCCAGACGGTCTGCCGCCGTGAAGTCCACAAACGGTCGGCATAGCTGTTCCATCTGGTCGTGCAGACGCTTCGCCTCGCGCAGATGATGAACTGCCTGATACAGCAGCGAGGAGACCGTTTTGCCGCAGAATTCAAGCTCCTTTCGAACCGGCGGAGCAATGGTGGAGTCAAGATCGATGCGGCAGAAGCAGCTTTCCGTATAGGGAAAATCCCGACTGTCGCTGACAAATGCGACATCTGCTGTGGGAATCAGCAAATGTGAGGGCTTCCCCTCCGGCAGCAGGGGAGAATAGCAGGCAATGCAGGTATGTCCGAGCGCCTGTGCTTTTTCAAGCAGCAGCGACAGCACATGGGGAGCCAGCGCATAGTTATCGCGCAGAACGTACACCCGCTCACACAGAGCGGACGGCGTTTTTTCGCAGAGCTTCGGACCTTTCGGGGTGATTGCGGAAAGGAATCGCTTGAGCAGAACCGGCTGATCGCTTACCGGCTTGAGCGTGGACAGACCGAAACACTCTGCGATGGCTCCGAGCTCTTCAAAATAAATCTCCGATGCCGTTGCGATCCGAACGCTTTCCAGCAGGGCATCCGCCGCGGCCAGACAGGCGGTAACGTGCGGATATTTTGCGGCGTTTTTCTTTTGGCAGGAATAAATTTCTTCTTCGTTCGGACGCATGGCATCGCTGTCATAGAATTCGCCGAAATTCAGATAATTCATGCTTCCGCCGCAAAGCTTCGGTTCCAGCACATGCGGAGCGGTTCCGTCCACATAGGCAGCGGAAAGCTGCGGCAGGATAATACCGTCGAGCGAATCGGGGTCGGAAGAGCAGAGAATATAGGATACATCCAGCCCGCGTTCCTGCGCCGCTGCTCCGATCGTACGCATAAAGGTCGATTTTCCGCAGCCGGGACCGCCTTTGATGATCGTTAGCTGACGTACCTCACGAAACAGTGAATCAAAATGCGAAACAAAGCCCTTCGGAGTGGATGCGCCGAGATAAAAAACGGATTCCATAAAAAACCTCCTTCCATATGATTTATGCATGAGGACAGGCGTCTGTGCAGGAAAGAAGGCAGAACAAAACCGCGCTTTTTGTATAGAATAAACTAAGCATAGGGGAGCCGAAGCCGTGCGCGTTCGGCTTTTCTGTACTTGAAGGAGGCTTTCGGATGAAAACAACATTAAACTGCCTTCGGGAGGGAGAAGCCGCCCGGATCACAGCGCTGCGGATGCAAGGTGCCCTTCGCAGACGACTGCTGGATTTTGGGCTGATCGAGGGAACAAAAATCTGCTGCCTGCGGAAAAGTC